>JAKLDS010000018.1 GCA_022703375.1 Deltaproteobacteria bacterium
TGCTCTCTTGTTCCGTGAAGAGTTGACACTAAGGAGCGCAATACCATGACCGGTTCTGATATTCTGGTGGTGGTGCCGCACAGCGGCGTTGCGATTCCGCCGGAGATTTCTCTGGAGGATCTTGCGGATGAATTTTCCGCGCTGGTCAGGAATGTGGACTGGTACACGCAGTGGCTGTATGATTTTCGCGACATCCTCGCCAACCGGCAGATAGTTTTTCCTTATTGCAGCATCCTGCTGGAAGCGAACCGCGATCCGGCCGACATCGAAGAGTGCGTGCCGGTGAGAGATATTCACGGAAGTTCCGTTTACCGGGAAGGCTGCGAGCCTTCCCCGTCAATGCGGGCAGCCTGGTCCGAAAAATACCTCAAACCTTTTCATCTCAATATCGAGGAAAATATCTCCGCCGGCGCGGGGCTGCTCTTCGACGGCCATTCGACGGTGACCGCCCGCGGCGTGGCCGCCAATCAAATCGAACTGATGAATTGGCAGCATACCAGCCGTGATGAGAAGCCTCTCTATTATTGTCCGGACACAATCGTCGAAACATACGCGGAAGAGCTGCGCAGCCGCCTGCCCGACATCCTGATTACCGTAAACGCTTCGGATTACTACCGGGTGTACGGCCATGTCTGCGCGGCGCATTCGGTCAATGCGCTGAAACGAGTCGGGTCGCGCGCTCCGGCGTTTATCCAGGAAACCAACGAGCGCCTGTTCAAAAATGAAGACGGCACACCGAATGTCGCAAAAATAAACCGGCTGCGGCGCGCGTTTGCCGAATCGCTTGTTCAGACTCTCCAGTCACTGCAGAAATCACAACGGATGTCAATGATTGATCTGCACATCGGCAAACAAACTTATGATTACGACTGCGGCGCGCAGGCTCTCCAGACTGTGCTGCAATACTACGGAGCCGATGTCCGCGGCGACGCACTGATGGAAGCGCTCGGCACATCCGAGGAAGGAACGCCGCCTCAGGCGCTCATCCGGGTTGCGGAAAGTTACGGCTTCCAGGTTAAATCCGGCACACACTGGTCGCTCAATCAGGTCAAACAATATGTGGATGACGGAACGCCGGTTATCGTACTCCTGCAGGCGTGGGCAGACCGCTACATGACGCTCGATGACTGGCGCCGCGACTGGGACGACGGCCACTACGCGATTATCATCGGCCTCAACAAGGATGTTCTGCTGTTTGAAGACCCGGCGACCATCCGGCGCACCTGGCTCCGGGAAAGAGAATTTATGGCGCGCTGGCATGACATGGACCCGAAGACCGGCGAGAAATACGAGCATTTCGGCATGGTTCTCCTGGGGAAGCAGCCCGCCAAATTATCTCTGGAACATATGGATTGAGGCCGCCCAGCCCGGCTCTGAAGGAGATTAATCAGCATCCCCTGCCGTCATTATTTTTTCTTGCCGTTTTCCAGCGCCAGTCTCAACACTTCCAGCATGTCTTTCACAAAATGAAACTTTATCGCTTTGCGCACATTTGCCGGAATATCTTCCATATCCTTACTGTTCCAATCCGGCAGGATTATGGTCTTGATGCCGGCGCGGTAAGCGGCCAGCACCTTCTCTTTGATGCCGCCCACGGGCAGCACGGCGCCGCGCAATGTTATTTCGCCGGTCATCGCCAGCTCTTTTTTGACTTTACGATTGAGCAGCAGTGAAGTCAAAGCAGTCAGCATCGTCACTCCGGCGGAAGGCCCGTCTTTCGGTATCGCGCCGGCCGGCACATGGATATGGATATCCATCTCTTCATAAAAATCAGGATTGACTTTCAGCGTCCCGGCATTGGCGCGGATAAAACTGAGAGCGGCGGCGGCGGATTCTTTCATGACATCCCCCAGTTGGCCGGTCAGCGTCAGGCCTTTCTTACCCTTCATCGCGGTAGCTTCAATAAAAAGCAAATCGCCGCCCGCGGGCGTCCAGGCGAGACCGATGGCGACTCCCGGCTTGGCGATGCGCGCATCAAAATCATTCATAATACGGACAGGCCCGGCGTAACGGGCAATATCCCTGACAGCTATCGTTTTTGCCGACAACTCCGCGGCGGCAATTTGTGCGGCCACGCCACGGCAAATGCCGGCAATTTCCCTCTCCAGGTTGCGCACACCGGCCTCGCGGGTATAACCCGAAATAATTTTATTGAGGGCTTTGGCGGTAATCTTCAATTGCCCGGCGGTCAAACCGTTTTCGGACAACTGCCGCGGAATCAGATAGCGCTCCGCTATTTTTACTTTCTCTTCCTGCGTGTATCCCGGCAGTTCGATTATTTCCAAACGGTCCAGCAGCGCCGGCGGAATCGTGTCAAGAATGTTGGCGGTCGTAATGAACATCACATGCGATAAATCAAACGGCACATCCAAATAATGGTCGGCAAAGGTGCCATTCTGCTGCGGATCGAGCACTTCCAGCAGCGCCGCTGAAGGATCGCCGCGGAAATCCGATCCCACCTTGTCTATTTCGTCGAGCATAAATACCGGATTATTCGATTCCGCGCGCCGCAGGCCCTGGATGATGCGGCCGGGCAGAGCGCCGATATAAGTGCGGCGATGACCGCGTATTTCAGCTTCATCACGGACTCCACCCAGAGAGATGCGGACGAATTTGCGGTCGAGCGCGCGGGCGATGGAATGACCCAGCGAGGTCTTGCCGGTGCCCGGCGGCCCCACCAGACATAAAATCGGCCCTTTGGAATCCGGCTTCAGTTTGCGCACCGCCAGATATTCGATTATCCTTTTTTTGGCTTTCAGAAGCCCGTAATGGTCTTCGTCGAGAACGGCTCTGGCCTTGGCGATATCCAGATTATCGGCAGTCGCTTCGTGCCACGGCAGGGCGGTAATCCAGTCCAGATATGTCGCCGCGACAGTGTATTCGGCGGAGGAAGAATGCATCCGCGTCAGGCGCACCAGTTCCCGCTCCGCTTCCTTCTGCGCTTCGGGAGGTAGATTTATTTCCGCAATCTTTTTGAGGTATTCTTCAATATCAACATTGGAATCTTCTTCTTCACCCAGCTCATGTTTGATGGCTTTCAACTGCTGGCGCAGATAATATTCGCGCTGGCTCTTGTCAATATCATCCTTGACCTGCGTCTGTATCTTGTTGCCCAGTTCCAGAATTTCCATCTGATGATTGACCAGGCGGGTCAGCTCTTTCAGACGTTGCCGGGAATCAACAATTTCCAGAATCTTCTGTTTTTCCTCCGGCGGCGCGTTGATAATCGAGGCAATCATGTCGGCCAGCACGCCCGGTTCCTTGATTGATTTCGCCAGCGGGCCGAATTCCGGCGGCAAAAAGGGCGATAATTTCAAAATCTGGTCAAACAGCGTCAGCAGATTGGCCATCAACGCTTCGGTTTCGATATCTATAACATCTTTATCGTCTATGACGTTGACGCGCGCCTGCAGATAAGGTTTGCCTTCCACCAGCTCTCGGATCTGAAAACGGTCAATTCCCTGCAAGAGAAGCTGGGCGCGGCTTTCCGATGTTTTGGCCATGCGCAGAATTACGGCAACGGTGCCCATGTTATGAAAATCTTCCAGCTTATAATTGTCAGCCGCAATATCCACTTCCTTTTTGGTGATAATCAATCCCAGCAGCCGGTCTTTCATCATGGCTTCGTCAATCAGCGCGGCAGCCTTGCTCCCCACCACTTCCAGGGGAATCACCATTTTGGGAAACAGCAATACATTATGGAGCGGCAGTATCGGAATGATATCCGGAATTACTATGCTTTTATTATCTTCAGGTAACTTTTGTTCAGTCATTAAAACCTCCAAGTCCTTTATGGTACCCTTATCCTGTTTTGACGGAAATCCGGTGCGCTTTACCGGCCGGTATTTTGTTGATTCGAACCATCAGAATGCCGTCGGCGTAAGAAGCGGACGCCTTTTCCGCATCCACGAGAGCAGGCAACGGAATGCTTCTTTCAAAATAGCCGTGCGGAATTTCCGCAAGGCAGTAGCGGAAATCCGCGACAACGGAGACCATTTTCCGGATTCCGGAAATCTTAATGCGCTTGCTGCTGAGCTCGATATGCAGCTCTTCCTTATTGATACCCGCCAAATCGGCCAGCACAATAATTTCATCGCCCAATTCGCAAACATCCACTGGCGGCCGCCAGACACATTCGTATTGCTTGAATACAGGGCTGACCAGGTGAAACACTTCGTCAACCGCCTTTTGAAATTCATCTTCAAAATTATTGCCGAACTTGATTTTAATAAAATTCATTTTCGTCACCCGTTGTTATGGTTTTTATTACTCAGGCAATTAAACATGTACCCTTGTTAATGGTATTGCACCCCAACATCTTCTCGCCGCCGGAAACATTTTGGAACAAATCTAAGACTTGCTCCAGGCGATTCCAAAACTCGTCCACCTTTAGCGGACTCAAACGCTGGGAATCGTTGATCTTCCGCTTCGTCTTTATTTGTTTGCCAAAATATTCCCTGATTGGCTGCTCAACGCTGTATGGTCGCAAATTAATTCCGGTCAATTCATTATAAGTTAACTGTTTAATTGCCGGAATAATAATTTAAGAAGAAATATCTGAAAATATAACGATTGGGCATTGATTTGTAAAGGCCGTTAATGCTGTTTCCGGAGAAAGGCCGCCACAAGAAAAGGCTTGTCAAAACAGGGTCTCTTTGCTATGGAAGAGTCCGGTTTTACTAAATTAGAGAAAGTTATGGACATCAGAAGTTGCCTTTTTGCCTTATTTCCCCTGCGTAAAGAAGCTCGCCCGGATGACCTGATAAATTAAAAAAGATTATGAAAAAAGAACACTTAAGGAATGTTGCCGTCATCGCGCACGTTGACCACGGCAAGACAACGCTGCTCAATGCCCTGCTCAAACAGACGGGAGTTTTTCGCGCCAACCAGGCGGTGGAAGATCGCGTCATGGACTCGATGGATCTGGAAAAGGAGCGCGGTATCACGATTACCGCGAAAAACACGGCGGTAGATTACAACGGCGTCAAAATTAATATCGTGGATACGCCCGGCCATGCCGATTTCGGCGGCGAGGTGGAACGCTCACTCAATATGGTGGACGGCGCGATGCTGCTGGTGGATGCCAGCGAAGGCCCGCTGCCGCAGACCAGATTCGTTTTGAAAAAGGCCCTCGCGCTGCATCTGCCGATTATTCTGGTGATTAACAAGATTGACCGCAGCGATGCGCGCATTGAAGAAGTTATTAACGATACCTACGATTTGTTCATTGATTTGGGAGCGGAAGAACACCAGATTGAATTTCCCATTCTTTATACGAACGCCAAAACCGGTGAAAGCCATGTCAAGCCCGGCGATTCTTCCACTGACATGCAGCCGCTGCTGCAAACAATTATTGACTGCATTCCGGCGCCGGAAGCCAGCGATGATGACATCCCCCGCCTGCTCATCACCAATCTGGATTATGATTCTTATGTCGGCCAGATTGCCATCGGCCGGCTGCAAAGCGGTCGGCTGGAAATGAACAGTAATTACAGCCTTTGCACGGAAGAAAAAACGATTACCGGAATCCGGTTCAGCGCGCTGTATACCTTTTACGGCCTCACCAAGAAAGCGGCAACCGGCGTGGAAGCCGGAGACATAATCGCCCTGTCCGGAGTGGACAATGTCTCCATCGGCGATACAATTACCTCTTTTACCGATCCGCAGCCGCTGCCCCGCCTGAAAGTTGATGAACCGACAGTCTCCATGATGTTTTATGTCAATAACGGCCCTTTTGCCGGTACGGAAGGCAAATATCTGACTTCCCGGCATTTGCTCGAACGGCTGGAAAAAGAGGCGCTGAGAAATGTCGCTATTAAAATCAAGAGACTGGACCGGCCGGATGCTTTTGAAGTCTGCGGCCGCGGTGAATTGCAGATGGCGGTACTGATTGAAACCATGCGCCGGGAGGGATATGAACTGATGGTCTCCCGTCCGCAGGTTATCACCAAAAACGAAGGAGGCAGGACTTTGGAGCCTCTGGAGCGGCTTTTTCTCGACATTCCCGAAGCGTTTGTCGGCCGTATCACCGAAAAAATATCGGCAAGAAAAGGGCGGCTGGAGAGCCTGGTAAACAAGGGCAGCGGCCGGGTCAGCATGGAATTTTTAATTCCTTCGCGGGGACTCATCGGTTTCCGCAGCCAGTTTTTGACCGATACCAAGGGCGGCGGTGTGATGAATACCCTGCTGGAAGATTATACCCCCTGGTGCGGCCCCATTCCCCAGCGGACAACGGGTGTGCTGGTGGCCGACCGCCCCGGCCGGGTGACGACTTACGCCAGTTACGCCATGGAAGATCGCGGTGAAATGATTGTGGAAGTGGGCACGCAGGTTTATGCCGGCATGGTAGTGGGCGAACGCAACCGGGTGGGCGATATGAATGTGAACATTATCAAGGAAAAAAAGCTTACCAACATGCGCGCCTCAACCTCGGATACGACGATAATTTTGAGGCCGCCGCGGCTGTTATCGCTGGATCAGGCCATTGAGTTTATCGCTGAAGATGAACTGGTGGAAGTAACTCCGCAAAGTGTGCGTCTCAGGAAAATGGAACTGGACGCTCAGCGGCGGGCGACTCTGCATAAGGCCAACAGGGATAGTTAAAAAAATGAGCGCCGAAAAAACATTAATCAATAAGATAAACGATGATTTTTACCGCATCACACTGCCCATGCCCTTCCGCCTGCGGCATGTCCATGTTTACGCTCTCGTTTGCGGCGGCGATATCGCTCTTTT
Source organism: Deltaproteobacteria bacterium (assembly GCA_022703375.1). Classification (GTDB taxonomy): domain Bacteria; phylum Desulfobacterota; class Syntrophia; order Syntrophales; family Smithellaceae; genus JAKLDS01. The sequence goes on from JAKLDS010000018.1 coordinate 6,736, forward strand.
TGATACCGGATTCAACACCAGTGATTCTTTCGCCAGACTGGAGAGCGCTCTTGGCAGCATCGGCCTCGGCATAAAATCAATCCGGCAGATTTATCTCACGCATGTTCACGCCGACCATTGCGGCATGGCAGGCCTGATTAAGGAAAAATCAGGCGCAACAATTAATCTTTCCCGCGCCGGCGACGAGTCCAATCAGAATTATTACAATACGGATTTGCTGGCCCATCGGATGAGAAAGTTCTATGTGCGTCACGGCATGACGGAAACGGAAGTGGAAAACCTGATTGTCCTGTTTGGCGGCCTGCGCCATGTTATTTCCGAATTTAAAGGCGATTATCTTTTAAAACATGCCGAGATTTGCCAATTCGGCAAATGGCGATTTCAGGCAATTTTTACTCCCGGACATTCCAACGGGCATATGTGTTTCTTTTTCCCGGAGGGCGAATTCCTGATTTCCGGCGATACTGTCCTGCCGCAGATAACGCCTAACTTAAGCCCGGATATTGTCGTTGAAGATTTCCGGCCGCTCCATAGTTTTTTGGCCTCGCTAGACGAAGTTGATAAACTGCCTGTGGCCAATATCTATCCCGGTCACGGCAATCCTTTTGGCAATTTACGGGAGCGCACCGCGGAAATGCGTTTGCACCACGAGCAAAGAGCCGCCATTGTTCTTGGCTCCGTCAACAAGAAACCAAAAACCGCTTATTTAATAGCAAAAGAAGTATTCGGAGAAGACCTCCAGGAATTTGACCGTTTCCTGGCATTAAACGAAACTTATGTCCATCTGCTGGAGTTGAAAATAAAAGGCGCAGTTAAAGAAGAAACCAGCGGCGCCAATCAGGTTTATCGGACATCCTGAGCAGGCCTTCTTTTCCCCAATCATTCCCATTGACGTTGAATTTTTATTCAGCTATATTTCTGCAAGCTGACATTTATTGTGAAACTCCAATTCCGTGTGCGCAGCACTACGGGATTGATAAGTTGTAATGAATCTCAAATTTCAGGAGTGAAGTGACCTGAAATTTGTAAGATGAATTATCCAATGCCGACATATCGGCATTGGGAACAATCCCGCGCAGCGGAGGGCACCCCGCAGCAAATAGTGAGACTTAGATTTCAGAAACACAGTGCACTGAAATCTGTAAGTCGAACTATCCCTCAAAGCAGGGGCTTGCGATACAGTTTCCAAAGCTTGCTTTTGTGTTTTTGCCCGTGATTGAAAATTCGATGAGGCTTTTATTATGAAAGATAAAGCCGGCAGCATCCCCGTCAAAAGCGGTATCATTAATACATCATTCGTTCTTTTTCTGATAGCATCCGCAATTATCATTGCCGTATGTTATTATTTATATGCCGGCGAAAAAAAGCAAATCCGGCAGAATTACGAAAACAGTTTAACCATCATTGCCAAATTCAAGCAGCAGCAAATCAGCAACTGGCGCAAGGAAAGGCTGTCCAATGTGATGGCGATTAAGGAAAGCCCGATTATTTTGGACAATTACGAGCAATGGTTGAAGAAAGGGCGAAAGGATGAACAGTTAAAAGGTTCCCTTCTCAAACTGATGCGTAACTGGAAAAATAACTATGATTATGAAGCTGTTATTCTGGACAAAAACGGCAATGTCGAACTCTCCCTGGATTATTCGAATGCCGCTTATCAGCTTCCGGATTTGCTTAAGGAAAGAATAAAAAAGGTGGCTAAGACAGGCAAGATGTTTTTCGGCGATTTTTATTTCTCAGAAACCAGAAAGAGAGTGCTGATTGACATTGCGGCGCCGCTGCATGACAAAAACATCAATAAACTGCTGGGCATTCTGCTTTTTAGAATTGACCCGCGGGATAATCTGCTGCCTATTGTTCTGAGCTGGCCCGCCGCGAGCGCAACGTCAGAAGCCCTGCTGCTGCGCCGTGAAGGCGATACTATTTTTTACCTTCACAAACTGCGGCATAACAATGAAGCGGTGCTGTCCCTGAAACAGCCCCCGGAAACCGTAAACCTGCCGGCGGCGTTTGCCGTCAAAGGAGAAGAAGGAATATTTCATGGCTTCGATTATCGTGGTGTCAGTGTTGTTGCTGCAGTGAAAAGTATTCCCGATTCTCCCTGGTATCTGGTTGTCAAGACGGACTCCGCGGAGGTCTTTTCCCCAGTCTATGCCAATCTTATCCGCTATGTTGTAATAGGCTTTTCCTTAATCGCGCTGGCCTTTGCGCTGATCTGGATTTTTTCCGCAAGGCAGGAAAAAAATTATTACAAAAAACTTTATATCGCGGAAAAAGAACGCCAGCGGGCGGAAGACGCCCTTCAGGAAAGCGAATTCAAGTATCGCAGTTTTTTTGAATTGTCTCATGAGAGCATGACTATCTTCCATAATAAAGAAATCATCAGCGCCAATGAAGCGGCAACAGCAATGTTCCGGATCCCTGGGGATAATATTATCGGCAAGCATTTCTGGGATTTTCTGCCCGAATACCAGCCGGACGGCACTTCTTCCATCGCTGCCGGCAAAGATGCTGTGCGCCGGCTGCTGAAAAACGACATCCACAATTCCTCAATTTTTTTCCGGCGCGCGGACGGAACAGAATTCGAAGGCGAAGTTACGATTAACAGTATTGTCTTAAACGGCGAACGTTATTACCAATCAATCATCAGAGACATCACCGAACGAAAACAGGCTGAAAAAGCTTTGCGCCAATCGGAAGAAAAATACCGTTCCCTGCTCAACAACGCCAGCGATCCGATATTGCTGGCCGATACGGAGGGGAATATCGTCGAGGCCAACCGAAAAGCGGAAGAGCTGTTCGGCTATTCCCTGCCGGAATTAATTGATTTGAATGTTACCCAGCTTCATCCGCCGGAGGCGCTGCCCGGCATCAGCGAAGTTTTCAAAATAATTGTCGAGCAGGGTTCCGGAGCATTCAGCGATTCTTTTATCAGGAAAAAAAGCGGCGCTCTTGTGCCCGTTGATATAACCGGCAGCACTATCGAATACGGACAATTAAAAATTGTTCAGGGCATCTTCCGGGATATCTCGGAACGAAAAAAAGCGGAAGAAGAATACGGCCGCCTGGAGGAACGCCTGCAACGTTCGGAAAAAATGGACGCGCTGGGAATGCTGGCGGGCGGCGTCGCCCACGATTTAAACAATGTTCTGGGAGTAATTGTCGGCTATGCGGAATTACTGATGCATGAGCTGCCGGCGCAAACATCAACGGGGAAACGCATCCAAAATATCATGAATTCCGCGGAGCGGGCCACGGCAATCGTGCAGGATCTCCTGACTCTGGCCAGACGGGGGGTCCAGAACAGAAAAGTCGTCAATCTCAACAGCATGATTAACGATTATCTGAAATCTCCCGAATTCCGGAAGCTCTCTTCCTATCATCTTCACGTCCGGGTTAAAACCAGCCTGGAAGCAAATCTGCTTAATACTTCCCTCTCTCCCATTCATCTGACAAAAACACTGATGAATCTGATTTCCAATGCCGCCGAAGCCATGCCTGATGGCGGCCTGATAACTGTGCGTACGGAAAACCGCTACATTGACCTTCCAATCGAAGGCTATGACGAAGTAAAACCGAGCGATTATGTGGTATTGACCGTCGCCGACAACGGAGAAGGTATTTCTCCGGAGGATAAAAAACGGATTTTCGAGCCTTTTTACACCAAAAAAATCATGGGACGCAGCGGCACGGGGCTGGGGCTCTCCGTCGTCTGGGGAACGGTTAAGGATTCCCACGGTTATATAGATGTGCAAAGCGAATCCGGCCGGGGCACTTCCTTTATCCTTTATTTTCCGGTGACAAGAGAAGAAATCTCTCTGCACAAGTCATCCCTGGATAAATCAGAATATATGGGCCGGGGAGAAACAATTCTCGTTGTGGACGACGTTCAGGAACAGCGGGAACTGGCCACCCAGATGCTGACCGAACTTAATTACCGCGTTGCATCGGCAGCCAGCGGTGAAAAGGCCTTGTCCTATCTGCGTAATCATCATGCCGACATTGTTGTTCTGGACATGATTATGGAGCCCGGCATGGACGGGCTGGCAACTTTTACCGAGATTCGCAGGCTTCGCCCGCAGCAGAAAGCAATCATTGTCAGCGGCTTTTCGGAAACAGACCGCGTGCAGAAAGCGCAGGCCGCGGGCGCGGGCGACTATGTTAAAAAACCTTACATTCAATCACAACTGGGACTGGCTGTAAGAAGGGAACTGGACAAAAAATGACGAACCCGGAGAAAACCCCACTAAAGGGCATCGTAGATATTACCCGCCACCTCCGCCCTGTTTTTCCAGCCGTAAGGCAGCAAATAATTATAATTAATCTGATCCTTCTCGCCGTATTCGGCAATCCATGACCCTTCGCTATCCACCCAGTGCACAACATAGTCTCTTTCATCGAGGTCGTGATAGCCGCACTTCGGACATTTATCATTGCTGTAAGTAACATGAATGATGTCGCCTTCCCAGATATCCAGACCGTTTTTATCCTGCAGGCCGGTGAATTGCATCAGTTCGAAGCAGCAGCCATACTCGCTTTCGTATTCAAATAGTTCCTGAAAAAAATCACGAAGTGATTTTTTTTCCTGATAGACAAACCCGGTAAAAAGGCCAGTTTGGTTTTTATCCCATGCCCGATATTTTATTTCTCTCATTCCCGCCCCCCCATTTGCCGCTGCTCCCACCCCCCAGCGGTTCTTTTGAGTGTTGTCTTCATAATACACATATTTTTATTTCTTTCAAGTGTGCCGCCGGGGCGGTGGACGGACATTATTTCATTGACACAAAAGACCGTCCTTCGTATACTTCGCCGTCAAAGAAAAATCTCGGGAAAAAATACCATCGGGAAAATGCCATTATGGAAAAAGCAGCAGAACGGTGGACAACAGGATGACTTCGGACAAAACCAAAAGCAGACACCGGCGGGAAGAAGCCGGAGAAAAAAGCGCAGCGGGAGGAAATTCTCTCAACGCTTTAAAGGTAATTTCCGATGCCGTCTATAATGCCCTTGATTTCCATACGCTTATCAAAGAAGCCTCCCGCGCCATGGAAAAGCTGTTTGGCGTTCCCCTGATTGCGGTTTCCGTTCTGGATGATTCGGAGAAGAATCTGGATTTGCTTTACTCCACCTCGCTCGACCTTGTTTCCGCCAGACAAGCCCGACATTTACCGCTGCAAAACAGCCTGACCGGAATAACTATTGCGTGCCGGGATGTAATAATCAGCGACAATATTGCCCATGATGAACGCATCAATCCCGCAGTCAGAGAAAGCCTGAAACGGGAAGGCTGGCAAAGCGTTGTTTCGCTGCCGCTGCTGTTTCACAATCAGGTTCTGGGCGCCATGAACCTGTTTTTTTCGCAAAAGAGGAGTTTTCGGAAAAGCGAACGCGAAACATTTCTGCTGATTGGCAAAATAATCGGTCTGGCCATGGCTGACGCGCGCCATATCAGCCAGATTGAGACGGACATTTCCAGCATTGTAATGACCGAAGAAGCATTGCGTCAGAGCAACTCCTCGCTTGCGGCCATCAATACTATTTCCGACGTCGTACACCGCTCCCTGGATTTCAATACGGTTCTCTCCAACGCGGCCAGAGCCATGGATAAATTATTCAAGGCTCCCTCCGTCAATATTTTCCTTATCAACCAAGAAGAAAATTGTCTGGAGTTAGTCCATAACAGCGTGCCTGATGCGGAGGAAGGCCTGCGGGCTACAGCCAGACTGCCGCTGACGGGGAATTTTACTTCTCTGGCCGTTTTGCAAAAAGAAGTCGTCATCTGCGAAGATATTTCAATCAATGAATGCCTGGTGCCGGAAGCCCGGGAAGCTCTTTTAAGGTGGGGCAGAAAAAGCTGTCTCTCCCTGCCGCTGTTGTTTCACAATCAGGTTCTGGGCGCGATGAATCTGTTCTTTCAGGAGAAACGGACTTTTACACAAAGCGAGCGCGAAACATTCCTTTCCATCGGCAAAACCATCGGGCTCGCGCTGGCTAACGCCCGGCACGCAAGCCGGATTGAAGCGGAGATTGCCGAGAAAAAAAGAGTGGACGAAGTCCTGCGCCAGAGCAACGATTCGCTGAAAACCATTAACCTGATTTCCGACGCCGTATATCATTCGCTTGATTTTGATACTGTTGTAAAAAAAGCGGCCGCAGCGATGGATGAATTTTTCCATGCGCCTTCGGTCAGTGTTTTTATGCTCAACGAAAAGCGGCAATGCCTGGAACAGGTATTTGCCAGCAATCCCAATCTGGAAGCAGCGCGCCTCATCAGGACATTGCCTGTTTCCGGAGGAAGCATTACCGCTTTAACCGTCGCCGGCAAAGAAGTTGTTGTCTGCGAAGATGTGGCAAAAGATGAACAGATGCGTCCGGAAGTGCGGAAGGCTATCCTTAAATGGGGACGCCGGAGCATTATATCGCTGCCGCTGTTGTTTCACAATCAGGTGCTGGGCGCGATGAATCTGTTCTTTCAGGAGAAACGGACTTTTACGCAAAGCGAGCGCGAAACATTCCTTTCCATCGGCAAAACCATCGGGCTCGCGATGGCTAACGCCCGGCATGTTAATCGCATTGAGGCGGAAATCGCCGAACGGCAAAGGGCGGAAGAAGCTCTCCGCGAAAGCGAAGCCAAATACCGCGGCATCTTCGATAATGCGGCGGAAGGCATCTTCCAGAGCACGCTTGAGGGAAGGTTTATCACAGTCAATCCTGCCCTGGTCCGGATACTGGGTTACGATTCGGTGGCGGACCTGTTAAACGGCATTAATTCTCTGCCGGATCAATTTTATGTAAATCCGGCGCAGAGAAATGAATTTTTAAAGCTGATGTCCCGGCAGGGTTTTGTAAAAGATTTTGAATCAATGGCCTGGCGTAAAGATAAGACAGTCATCGCAATCAGCATCAACGCTCATGCCGTTCTTGATGAAAGGGGAAAGCTGCTGCATTACGAAGGCATTCTTTCGGATGTTACGGAAAAGAAACGCATCGGGGAACTGCAACGGGCCAAAGAAGTAGCCGAAGCCGCGACCAGAGCGAAAAGCGAATTTCTGGCCAATATGAGCCATGAAATCCGCACACCGATGAACGCAGTTATCGGTTTTTCCGGATTGGCCCTGCAGCTCAGCCTTCCCTCTCAATTGCGCGATTACCTGAAGAAAATAGACAGCGCGGCCAGGCTGCTCCTGGGACTGCTCAATGATATTCTCGATTTCTCCAAGATTGAGGCGGGCAAACTTCAGCTGGAAAATCTGCCTTTCCGTCTTGATGAATTAATGAATAACATTATGGGCATGATATCCATCAGGGCGCTGGAAAAAAGAATCGGGCTGTATTACAAAGCCGACGACAACGTGCCCAATGCTCTAATCGGCGATTCCCTGCGGCTGGGACAGGTTTTGCTCAATCTGGCCAACAACGCCGTCAAGTTCACCCGGGAAGGACACGTATTGATAAACGTACACCTGGTGAAGGAAGAAGTATCCCGCTGCAAATTGAATTTTGTCATCAGGGATACCGGCATAGGAATATCAGACGAAAATATGGGTAATCTTTTTTTGCCTTTCGGTCAGGCTGACACTTCCATTACCCGCAATTTCGGAGGCACGGGCCTCGGTCTGGTCATCTGCAAACGCCTGGTGGAAATGATGGACGGAGAAGTGCGGGTGCAGAGCGAACCGGGCAAAGGCAGCAGCTTTTCCTTTACGGCATTCTTCGGCCTGCCTGCTGAGTCGGAGAATGATTTGCCGTCAGTGCGCGCCGGAAGCAAGGCACGGCAAAGCAGGGAACAACGCGACAGCAAAAAGAAACTGGCCGGGGCCAAAATCCTGCTTGTCGAAGATAATGTCATCAACCAGGAGGTGGCTGCCGGCATTCTGGCGGGCGCCGGACTGATTATTGATGTGGCCGGCAATGGCAGTGAAGCTGTGGCCGCCGTCCAAAAATCATCTTACGATATAGTCCTCATGGACGTTCAAATGCCGGTCATGAGCGGCTATGAGGCAACCGGCCTGATTCGCCGGGATGCGCGCTTCCAGGATCTGCCGGTCATCGCCATGACCGCCCACGCCGGCAGCACGGCCAAAACAGCATGTCTCGCCGCCGGCATGAATGATTACATCAGTAAACCGATAGAACCGGAACAATTATTCAAAGTTCTTTCCCGCTGGATAAGACCGGATTTTTCCGGTCGGAAAAGCAGCCCGGCAACAAAAAAATTTAAACGCGCCGGGAGCGCCCTTCCCGGCAAGCTGCCGGGAATTGATATAACCTCGGCATTACGACGGCTGGGAGGAAACGAAGATTTACTGATAAGATTATTGCGGACTTTTTTGCGTAATCAAAAAGAAACAGGCGCCGCCCTTAAAAAAGCTCTGAATGCCAATGACTATAAAACGGCGCGGCGGCTGGCTCATACCGTCAAAGGTGTGGCGGGCAATCTGTCGGCAATGAAATTGTTTGAGGCGGCGGGCCGGCTGGAAGAGCTTATCAGCAGGGGGAAGGCGGCGCACCCGGCAAAACTGCTGCCCCTATTCAATGATGCCATGGCTGAGGTTTTCAGTTCCATAACAATCATGGAGAAAAAACAAAAAAAGGGTGGAAAAGAACAAACCGGCAAAAAGGCCGGCAATAAAAAAGCGGCGGCGCTGCTGCTGACAAAACTGAATAATCTGCTGGCGCAGAACAATCTGGAAGCGACTGTTGTTTTTAAATCGCTGACTCCCTTTATTGACACCGGAGCATACGGCGATGACTGGCGAAAAATTGAAGAGCGCATTGACGAACTGGACTTTGCCGGAGCGCAAAAAGCGCTGAGACGAATAGCATTAAAAACGGGATTGGCAGGTGGAGGCAAATAGGATGAATGGTGAAAAAATGACACAGACGATTTTGATTATTGATGATGAAGTCACTAACATCAACATTCTCAATGAAGTTCTCAAGCCTGATTATAAAGTCGTATTTGCCAAAGACGGGGAGAAGGGAATGAAAATCGCCCGCTCGGAGACGCCGCCTGATTTGATTCTGCTGGATATCATGATGCCCGGCCTCGATGGCTATGAAGTATGCGAGATTCTGAAAAAAGATAAGCGCGTTAAAAATATACCAGTAATCTTTATCACCATCAAAGCCAGTGAGGAACACGAAACCAGGGGATTTGAACTGGGCGCGGTGGATTACATAACGAAGCCGTTCAATCCGGTTGTCGTACGGGCCAGAGTAAAGGCCCACCTGGAGCTGAAAAAGCACAGGGATTTTCTGGAATGGATGCTGAAGGAAAGAACCAAGGAATTGCAGCAGATGGAAAAGGAATACGCCTATCTCTTTTTCCGCAAATGAACCGGTGGAGATTTTTATACCGGGGTTACCTGCCCGCGGCTCTTTTCATCGAAAATCCAGGCGCCGTCCCAGTCATCCGGCGGCGCGTTTTTAATTAAATTGCGGCAGCGGTTGAGGAATATCCGGCAGAGGTTGTCGGCGGGGCAGCCTTCCGCAAAGGCGCGGGCGGCCCCGGTAAAATCTTTCCGGCGGTAGAGAACAAGCCCGCGGCTGAAGCATTCTTCTGCGCCGGTAAGTTCACGGCGCCCCTCGCTTAACACCTCATAAATATAGACAGGATTTTTCTTACCCTTGAGATGGGCCAGATCTATCGGCCGGATAGTGAAACTGTTCTTAACCTGATTCACAATTTCTCCGCCAATCAGAATTTCCAGGCCGTAATAGCCGGATAGTTTTTCCAGCCTGGCGGCGATATTGACTTCATTGCCGATGACGGTGTAATCCATCCTTTTTTCCGACCCGATATTGCCCGAGACTACTTCGCCCGAGCATAACCCCATCCCCATCCTAATCGGTTCGAGTCCGGCCGCTGTTCTGCCGGAATTGATGGACGCCAGTGAATTACGCATTTGCAGAGCCGTCCGCAAAGCGCGTTCCGGATCATTTTCGTGCGCATAAGGCACTCCGAAAACCGCCATAATCCCATCGCCGATATATTTATCCAGAACGCCGCCGTTGGCAAAGATTACATCCGCCATAACGCTGAAATACTGGTTTAAAAATTCCACCGTTTTTTCCGCGCTCAGGCTCTCGGCAATACCGGTAAAGCCACGGATATCCGTAAACATGATAGTGGCTTTGCTCCTGATGCCTCCCAGAGTCTGGCGCTGCGGATCGTTAAGAATTCGTTCCACTATGTCCCTGGACATATAACGGGTCAGAGTTGATTTGAGTCTTTTTTCCTGAGACACGTCTTCGAACACCAGAACCACGCCTTTTCTCTGTTCATGGGAATCCGTGAGGGAAAAGAAATTGACATTAACGGTATGATGCCTGCCGTCGTGCAATACCAAATCCAAATCGTAATCGGCAAGCGGCCGCCCATCCAGCCGCACCTGCCGCAGATGCTCCAGCATTTTTTCGTTGCCCCGCCCCAGCAGCTCCGTAAATTCAATTTTGCCGGCGCTGTCCGAACTCCAGTCGAAGAGGGAAGCCGCCGCACGGTTAGCCGTCACGACACGGCTTTGTTCATCCAGAGTGACGATGGAATTACTGATGCTGTCCTGAACGCTCGCCAGATAATTTTTCAAACTAAGAGCGCGGTGATAAAGTTCCGCGTTGTCCAGGGCGATTACAATTTGCGAGGTCAGGGCTTTGAGCAAACGGATGTCGCTCTCGGCAAAATGCCCTTTTTTCTTGTTGATGATTTCCGTAACGCCGATGATTTTGCCGTCCCGGTTGACAACGGGCATGCACAAAACGTTGCGCGTTTGAAAACCGGTATTTTTATCAACTAGCGGATTGAAGCGCTCGTCCCGATAGGCGTCTTCGATGTTCAGAACCTCGCCTGTTTGCACCACATGCCCCGCCAGGCCGCTCAAGGCGGGAACACGGATTTCCTTCATGCCTTTTCCCAGCGCCACTTTCGACCACAGTTCGTTTTTCTCCTCATCGAGCAGGAACAGAGTGCCGCGCTCGGCTTCCAGAATTTCACAAATCTTGCTGACAACTGTGATAATCAGGGCGTCGCGATCCAGAATCCGGGAAACGGCGTTGTTCACATCCAGCATAATCGCCATTTGCTGATGGCTGTTGACGAGCCTGCGGTAGAGATAAAAATTTTCCAGAGCAACGGCGGTCTGATAGGTAAAGGCCTTGAATAAAGACTGTTCACGTTCGCCGTAATTACAGGTAGCCTTGTTGATGACTTCAATAATTCCGACAATTTCGCCCTTCAGATTTTTTATCGGGCCGCAGAGAATGTTTTTTGTTTTGAAACCGGTTTTGCCGTCCACTGATTTATCGAAGCGCTCATCCTGATAGGCGTCGGGAATATTAACGACTTCGCCGTGAGCCGCCACCCAGCCGACAATTCCCTGATTCAGGGGTATTCTTATTTCCCGGTAACCCATGCCCTCGGCTACCTTTGACCACAATTCTCCCGCCGCCATATCCACCAGGAAAAGGGATACTCTTTCGGCTTCCATGACTTTGCGGGCGGTCAGAACAATCCTTTCAATCAAGCCGTCAATCCCCGAACTGAGAGCGGCAATCTCGGACATATCCAGAAAACGGTTTAAGCTGTCCAGGTTTCTCTCCGCCAGACGGCCCTTTTCCGTGGTTTCCTGAAAACGCAAATTGGTGCGCCGAAGCCGGCCGGTAATCATATCCAGAAAATTTCTGGCCAGCACGGGGGCTTCCCGAAACATGCTGTCGAGATTCTGGTAGCTGATTTGCAGCAGTTCGCATTTTTCTCTGGCATAAACGGAAGCGGTGCGCCAACCGTCGGAAAAATAGCCCATCTCGCCGAATGTTTCACCCTGCTCCAGCATCGCCAGCGTAATTTTTTCGCCGTAGTCGCCATTGCGGCAGACTTCAGCCTGGCCGCTGACCAGAATAAAAAAATAATCGCCGGCGGTGTCCTGCCGAATTATTTCTTCTCCGGCCGGGATGGTTTTTTCTTTGACCAGGTGCAGAATTCTCTTTAGCTGTTTTGCCGGAATATCACGGAAGATGCGGCAGGACTTAAGACTGGCAAATCGTTGTTTTAACAACGACTCATTGATTTCTTCTGCGGTAAAAGGCTTTTCTTGCACCTGCATTCCCCCCTGTTTTACTGCCCGGGTTGTCTACTATTTATCATTCTTTTACCTGCAAATTACCCTGCAGATATTTCTTAAAGCCTTCGTAATTATTTGCCAGTGGCAGCGCTTCGCCTGTTCTGCTGTCAATCCCCCGCATACTGGGGGGCAGCGACGGTACAAAGCCCAGCAACTTTTTAATTTCATCGGGGAATTTGGCCGGATGCGCCGTCTCCAGACAGACAGCCAGTGTGCCGTCTTCATTTTCCCGCCAGTAGGCCTCCAGACCGGCCCAGCCGACGGCGCCGTGCTGTTCGAACACCACGCCATAGTTTTTATAAAGGTTTTTTATTGTTTTTCTGGTCTCGTTATCGGTAACGCTGACGGAAAAAATGCGGCGCCGCATCTCGGCAATATCAGGATAACGGTGCACCACTCCCGCACGGTCAACCGTCCCGCCGTATAAATCAAAGAAACGGGCAAGATTGCTGGGATGGCCAACATTCATTGCGTTGGAAATGCAGGCGCGCGAGGGCGAAACTTTTTGATATCTGCCCTTTTGCAGGAAATCGGGGAATTCATCGTTCTCATTGGTCGGCATAACAAGTTTTTTCACCGGCAGCCCCATGCGTCTGGCATACTCGCAACCCAGGGCATCACCGAAATTGCCCGAGGGCACGGAAAATATTATTTCTTCTCCTTCTTTGGCCAGTTGACTGTAAGCATAGATATAATAAATAATCTGCGGCAGAATCCGGCCGAAATTAATCGAGTTGGCCGATGTCAGATTAAAATGCCGCAGTTCCAAATCGGAAAAAGCCTGTTTGACCAGATTCTGGCAATCGTCAAACTTGCCCGCCACGCAAAGCGCCCGGACGTTATCGCCTATCGTATCAAGCTGTTTTTTCTGCATCCCGCTGACTTCCGCCGCCGGGTATAAAATAGTAACATCAATTCCCCGGACCCGGTGAAAAGCGTAACCGACGGCGCTGCCGGTATCTCCGGAGGTAGCCACCAGTACATTGAGCCTTTCGCCCGGCGGGCGGCAGTTGCTCATCAGTCGCGCCATCAGCCTTGCCGCAAAATCCTTGAAGGAGGCCGTCGGCCCCTGATCCAGCCGCATGACAAAAGCGTTTTCTTTGACCTTTTCCAGGAGAACAGGAAAATTGTAAGAATCCGTGACGGCAAAATCAAGGATATCCGGCGCAAACTCATCCGCCAGAAATAATCCGGCCGCCAGACGCGCCGCCTCGCTGTAAGGCTTGCCCTTGAGCCGGGAAATCAGTCCCGGCGGCAGCTGCGGAATCGCATCGGGCATGAAAAGCCCTTCATCCGGCGCCTGTCCCGTGAGCAGTGCTTCCCGAAAGGAAACGCTGCCCGTAAAAGGAGTTACGCCATCAACACTTTTCAGATGACGGTTGGTGCTGTAGTATTTAATCGGCATTTTCTTTCCTTAATTGTCTGTTGTTATTCTTTAAACTCATTGCCGCAAATAAATCAATAAAAAATCGCGGCGGCCGGCCGCTGATATTTCGCAAAAGAGAGACGTTCATTTCTGTTGGCAATTATAAGTTAATATGTTAAATTTTACTCGTGAACACGTGAACAGCCAATTGAGGAACATTATGAAAAAAGAAGAAAATGTCCGCCTCACCACAATGGTGAAAAGCGCCGGTTGAGCCTGCAAGATAGGTCCGGGCGACCTGAAAGAGGCTTTGCGCGATTTGCCGCTGATTGAAGATCCCAGTCTCCTGACGGGATTTGAACATGCGGAAGACGCAGGGGTGTATAAACTAAGCCCGGAGCTGGCACTCGTGCAGACGGTTGATTTTTTCACACCCACGGTTGACGATCCCTACACTTTCGGTCTGATTGCCGCGACCAACGCACTCAATGATGTTTACGCCATGGGCGGCCGGCCGCTGACGGCAATGAATATCATCTGTTTCCCAATTAAGAAACTGGCAGTGGAAGTATTGCGGGAAATTCTGCGCGGCGGCCTCGACAAGATGCGCGAAGCAGGAGTTCTGCTTATCGGCGGCCACAGCGTGGAGGATGATGAAATAAAATACGGGCTTTCCGTAACCGGAACAATTCATCCGGACAAAGTTCTCTATAATCGCGGCGCGAAACCGGGAGATTGCCTGATTCTGACGAAGCCGCTGGGCACCGGAATTATCAGTACGGCTCTCAAAGCCGGCGATATTGACCAGGTGCTGCTCGCCCGGTCGGTGGCGACCATGACGCAGCTTAACAAAAAGGCGGCTGAATTAATGGCAGATGAAGGGGGCGTCAACGCCTGCACCGATATTACCGGCTTCGGCTTACTGGGCCATGCCTGTGAAATGATTGAAGGGAGCGAAGCAGGTTTGCGCATCAATTCCGCAGCCGTCCCCGTTTTTCCGGGCATCCGGGAACTGGTGGAAAGCGGTTTTGTCCCCGGCGGATTATACCGCAATAAAGATTTCCGCATCTCGCAAATTGACGCGGCCGCCGGCTGTCCCGGCTGGCTTTTGGATGTTTTTTTTGATCCGCAGACAGCGGGAGGACTTTTAATAAGTATGCCGCGGGAAAAAGCGTTAAGGCTCAACGGGAAAATGCACCGGGAGGGAATCGTTGCCGCCGCAATTATCGGTGAAGTTGTCGCCGAAAATGCCGGTCGGATTTTTGTTTATTGACGGGGATGAAGCATGAAAATAAAATCAATCCTCATCAAGCCCGAGACGGAAAATAATCTGGCCAGACTGCTTAATATGGTCGAGCCCGATGATTCGCTCGCCATTCTTATTCACGGCAGCCCTGATCCCGACGCGATTGCCTGCGGCATGGCTTTGCGCGAAATTCTGCGGCAGACAAAGGGTCTTTCCCGCTGCGCTTTCGTTTCAACGGATCCGACAATCCGGCAGCAGAATATCGAACTGACCTTTGCCATGCATATCAACATCCAGTTAATTGATAAAATAGACATCAATAGCTTCCGTCTGCTGGCGCTGGTGGATGCTCAGCCTTCCTTCCTGCGCGGCGCTTTGAGCAGCCTGCGCCCGCACATGGTGTTTGATCATCATCCGCGGGGTGAGGAATGGAGCGCGCTGCTGGAAGACGTGCGGCCTTCCTACGGCGCCCTCTCCACAGTGCTGACCGAATATCTGCTTTGTGCCCGGGTGAAGATACCGCGCAACCTGCATACCGCGCTGCTTTACGGAATCAAAACGGACACCAGCAATTTTGACCGGGCCACAACAATGGAAGATATCAGTTCCTATACCTATCATACCCGCTATGCCAATATGCAGCTTATCCGGCGTATCGAGCTTAATCAAACTCCCGTGCGCTTCCTGAAGTATTTCGATCACGCCTTTCACCACATGAAAAATTACCGCGGCCGCCGGACATGTTTTCTGGGGCAGGTCGAAAGCGCCGATGCCTGTGTGCAGGTGGCTGATTTCTTTTTGCGCATCATCGGCACATACTATGTAGTAATTGCCGGGCTGGTGGAAGAAAAACTATGTGTTATTTTTCGCGGCGACGGCTACCGGCAGGATTGCGGCAGCATCGCCAAGAAAGCTTTCGGCAGTTTCGGCAAAGGCGGCGGACATCGCAGCGCCGCCCGGATGGAAATTCCCATAGCTGTGTTAAAACAGCTTGCGGGAGACAGTTTATCCCAGCAGAGTATTGATGAATTTCTTTTTGCGCGCCTGAAGAGGGATTACCGGCACGGCAGCAGGCAGGGTGAACAAACCCCTGCCGGAGAAAATATTTAATTTTGGCGGATTGGTAAAACCGGTTCTACCGGAAAAAACTTAATCTTCCCCGGCACAGGTTGTTGTTTCACATTTGCTGCATGATGTTTCCGCCGCAGCGTTGCTTGTTTTTTCCGATGATTCCGTCTTGGCCATACATGGTTTCTTGCCCGCGTAATCAGTCGCATACCAACCGCTGCCCTTCAAGCTGAAAGAAGACATGGACATCAGTTTCTTGACGGAACCTTTGCAAAACCGGCAGCTTGTCAATTCCGGATCAGTAATTCCCTGAAATGCTTCAAATTGCTTGCCGCACTTCTGACATTGATATTCATAAATCGGCATATATCAACAACCTCCTGCTATCAATCATACCTTGCGGTATCAGTTAATAAATAAATCGCAAATCTGAAAACGGCTGCTGAAACAGTCCAGCACAATATTCAAATCATGGTATTTGACTGTTTGCAAGGCGTTTCTCGTCAAATTGTGGACGGTTTCCTCTTCCCGTCTCTTTTCTTTCTCCGGAGCGTCAAAATCAATTTCACCACGCTCAAAACGCAAAACATGAATCAATTCATGTACCGCGATGTAAAACAGCAGCGGCGCCAATTTGATAAACGGATTGGCTCTTTCCACTGCCTGTAAAATTATATTATCCTGCAGGCATATCCGGTAAAATTCAAAACTGCTTTTGCCATCCGGGATGAGAGCGCCCGGCTTCTCGTAGGAGTATTTGCAAAGATGAGCAAAAGCGCCTTCCCTTATTTCATGTTTGTCCAGATAGGCCAGCGTTTTTACATCATATTTATTTTTTTTAAGCTGCTCTTCCCTGATGTCGAAATGATTCGTCACGAGCTTTTCCGCATCGCTAAATGCTTTATTTGCCAAAGGTATTTGCGCCGCTGTGAAATATTGAGGCATCAGATCACCATTTTTTTAATTTCGTCTGTAAGATATGCATTTTCCCGGATGCTGTCAATATTCAAAATGCATCATCAGCCTTATCATTTTTTTAAGCAGGTTTTTTTGACTCTGCCGTTAATCATATGATAAAATGAAGAAAAATATTAAATAATACGGGAGACAATAATTTATGAACTTCGGTTTTTTGATTTTTCCGGACGCGGAAGAGCTTGATTTCATCGGCCCCTGGGAGATGATTGCCATGTGGAGCAAATTTGCCCACGGCCCGGAACACCGTCTGATTGTCGCCGCATCCCCGGATAAAGTCGTTTGCGCCAAAGGCCTGTCCGTCAATCCTCATGCCACCTTCAACACCTGCCCTGCCCTGGATTATTTACTGGTCCCCGGCGGCCAGGGAACAAGAACCGAAGTTAATAACGCGCGGCTGATTGATTTTGTTTCCGATCAGGCCATCAACTGCAAAGCCGTTCTTTCCGTCTGCACCGGCGCTTTTATTTTACACCGCGCCGGCCTGCTTTACGGCCGCCGCGCCACAACACACTGGAATTCCCTGCAAAGATTGAGGGATTTGGGCGATGTGGAAGTGGTGGAAGAAAGAATTGTCCGGGATGGTATTATCTGGACTGCCGCGGGAGTTTCTGCAGGCATTGATCTGGCGCTGGCTTTTATCGCCAATGAGGCCGGAGAAAAAGCGGCGGCCATCGCCCAGTTCAGCGCTGAATATTATCCGGCGCAGGTCAATTACGGCGATTTGCATAAATCGGAACAGGCCCCGGAATATATAAAAAATCACGGGCATTAATCCCCAAGCAAATCCGAAAATTATCTGATTTGGAAACTATTCGCGAACTCGCTGCGCTTTTGTTTGCAAAAGGCAAATCTCCATGACAGCTTACCAACGTTGTCCCAGTTGCCTCGCGTAACCTTCAGGTTATTATGCTATACACTTCGCTCACAAAAACGGAGTTTCACAAATAAATTGGGTGTTATTATTCTCCTAATATTTATCTTGCTAAATATATAAAAACTTATATAATATAGCCGTGGCTATGAAACCCTTAAAATTCGTCGGCTCCAGCTTGGATGATTTGCGGGATTTCCCCGAAGAAGCGCGTCGCGCTGCCGGTTTTGAACTTCGCGCACTCCAGGATGGATTCGAACCACGTGATTGGAAGCCAGTTGGTTCTGTCGGGCATGGTGCAAAAGAAATCAGAATTCATGTGTTGGGCGAGTGGCGAGTTATTTATGTCGCTCAGATTCGTAATGCTATCTATATCCTGCATGCATTTCAAAAAAAGACCCGGAAGACGAGCCAACGGGATATCGCTTTGGCTCATAAAAGGTACAAGCAAATTGGAGATTAAATTATGAAAAAAACGACTACGACATCATCGGGAAATATATTTGTTGATTTGGGATATTCGCCGGACGAGGCCGCCATCTTACAAATGAGAGCCGATTTGATGGCTGATCTCAGGAAGTTCATTAAAGTTAGGAAACTTACCCAGGCCGCCGCGGCAAAGATTCTCGGCGTCAGTCAATCGCGGGTTTCCGATTTGATTACAGGTAAATGGGAAAGATTCAGTCTGGAAATGTTAATCACACTTGTGACGAAAACAGGTATGAACGTTAAGCTGAAGATAGCGGCCTAAAGACTGAAAAGGGGTCAACGGCAGACCCGACCCCTTGTTTTTTCTTTAAAAAACAAAATCTGAGCGGTTATTGTTTTTTCTGACAGGCAGCCCCAGCCAGGCCAGCGGGTAATCATTTTTCACCTCACCTGTTAAGAAAAAACACAGTCGTCACTGCCATATTCGAGGTGAATGCCAATTCCCTTTTTGCGAAAATTAATGTATGTCACACCCTGTGCACGAAAGGCTTCTGCGCCATTCTCTCGCACCTTCATAATCTTCCATCCCTCGCTTTGCAGAAAATTTTTAACCACATCCAATTCTTTCATTTCGTCCATTTTATCGCCTCTTTGATCTTATTTAAAAGTGGCCTTGCGCCAAATCCCTTTTCGCTGCCGGAAACATTTTGGATCAAATCTAAGGCTCGCTTCAGGCGATTCCAAAACTCGCCCGCGGCTCAAACATTTGGAATCGCTTACCTTCAGCTTCGCCTTGCTTTGTTTGCCAAAATATTCCCTGATTGGCCGCTCAAAGAATATTGGCGCAGATTAATTCATTGCAATTTAATTATTATTTAAATGTTTGCTGCCGGAGTAATAGCTCTTTTACTGCTTTCATTTTAAATTACGGTTCTGAGATTTTTCATTTAAAGAATCTTCTAGTCAATGGCATTCGCCTTCATTCATGCTTTTTTAATTCACATAAAAGAGCATATATCAACTTGGATGTTTTTCCCCTTTCGCTTTTTACATCCATACAGTATGCATGCCCGTAAATTTCGATGTATTTTTCAAACAGGGCAATTAATTTTTCCGGATAATTATTTTCAGCTATTTGAGGATTTCTTTTTTTGAAAAGGATTATTCGCCTTTTTAATAAGGCTTTTTCATATTCATAATAGGATTCGTAATCTTTTCGGGATATTTTCATATTCGACGCCTCACTTCGTTATGCAATAATTTTTCTATGGAATTTTTCGTTCTTGCATCACCATAATGAGCCATTTTGTGGTGATGAGCACAGAGCACTGACAAATTCCATATTCCATCTTCTCCGCCTCTGCACAACGGTATTATGTGATGCACTTCTATATAACGAGTCCCGTCTTCTCTGAAAAAAGTATTAGTACAATTATTATACAGGCACATATCTCCCAATATTTCTTTTGCCTGTTTTGACCAGGCAACATTTCGCACGTACGTTTCGACAATATATTCTCTTTTTTCCGGAATTTCTTTGGATAAATCTATGGTTTTGGTTTCTTCGGCTTCCGGCGCGAGCAAATCTATTCCACGCAATGTGTAGTGTCCGGAGTTATCCAGGAAACTTATCAGCTTGTCGTCTCTTAAAAATTGCAGTTGCTGGCGCACCTTGGCTTCGATATGTTTATTGTCGGGGCGGAAGTTCAGAAATATTTGTAACTTTGCTCTGAGAAATTCTTGCAGGGAAAATGTTCTTGAGCCGGAATTATTACAATGATCAATTACTTGTTGATAAACAAAATCTTTCCATTTCATCTTTCAACAGCTCCACCGTTAATTGAAATCCTTTTTATTTGTAATCGCATTACGATGTTCTCTTACGCTATGGAGTGTTGAAAAATAAATTTATGGAACTGTTCAAAAATGCTCAGATGCAAGGCGCGCATGGTTCGCAGTTCGACTGGCTCACTGTGACAAATAATCAGTATAGAGCCTGCCCTGAGTTCGCCGAAGGGCCGCACAAACAATCCCGATGATTGACGAAGCCAGGGCGGAAAAGAACCCTTTCCGAACGGAAATTATTTTGGTATCGGCGTCGTCGTCATCAAATACTTCAAATCATCATCTTCAAAGCGTATCGAAATGCCCGCGAAGGGCGAAGAGTTGCCCTGATTGCTGATAAAATCATCCCAGCCGCCGGACAGATAAATGTATTTGAAAATCTGAAATTCGGCCATGCCCTTTAAATGAGCTCTTCTATCCGAACTGAAATCAAAAGCATCAAAACTCAGCCGCAGTTTATCGTTAAAAGCGAAATACTCAAGACCCACACCGCCGGTAGATTCCATAATTCCGCCGCGAATTGCAATATCTTTAAAACGCTTGCCGATTTGCGCGTTAAAGAGAAAACCGCTCTTATCGTATTCTTCCACACGGGTGGTCACGCCTCCCGTCGTGTAGTCGCGGAGCGTTCTTCTGCCGCGGGGATCAGTCACTACGCCGAGCAGATAAAATTTATCAGGATTGGGCTGAATCCGGACGTCGAGATAGCTCTTGGCGTTGCTGGTATCAAAAAGATATTCGCCGTGATAGCTGAGATAGGTTCTGTATTGCTCGGCTTTGTTGACGTAACGGTTAATCCCGGCAAGACTGTCGCTCAGATTTTTCGCCGTCTCTTCATCATTGACCAGCTTGCCGAAAGTTCCCTTGCCCGTTGATATCTTCTCGGTAACATCCTGCAGCGAAGAGATTGTTTTGCTCAGTTTCTCGCCGGTTTCTTTATCCCTCAACAATTGTCCCAGCGTGCCCTCTCCTTTCTTGAGGCCCTGCGCCACTTGATTGAGCGCGATAAATGTCCCTTCCATTTCTTTGGAGGCGCTTTTGAGATTTTCCACTACATCGGCAATTTTATCGTCATTACGGGCAACAACCGTGTTGATGCTGCGTGTTAATTCGCGCATATTTGTAAGAATTTCCCTGATGGACGATTCACCGGCTTCGCCGCCCAGAACATTCCGCAGCGAACTGGTAACAGCCCTGATATCTTCCGTAATCAGGGCAAACTGCGAAAGCATCCTGTCAATATCCGCCGGACGATTCACCTGTTCAATCGCCCCGCCGTCGGGAATGAAAGCCGTTTTTATCGTTCCCGGTGTTATTTCCACATATTTGTCGCCGAGAATGCCATGTGTTCTAATCGCGGCGGATACATCCTTTTCCAGTTGAATATCCGGTTTAATGCGCAGCACCACCAGCGCCTTGCCGTTTTTCAGAGAAATTGATTCCACGCGGCCCACTTCCACACCGGCAATCTGTACGGAGGCGTCTTTATCCAGTCCGGTGGCATTATCAAATACAGTCTCCACCAGATAGCCACGTTTAAAAGAAAAACCGTGCTGGCCCACCTGAAAAGACATGTAACCGAGAATTATTAAGGCGACAAGAACGAACAAGCCGACTTTCGCCTCTGAACTCAATGAAAACATCCAACCTCCCAATAACTAATGAACTATTTAAAAGCAAAACCGGAAAAAAGCAATCAATAAATGCCACCGGCTTTGTAAAATACCCTGAAGGGTACGCGAGCTCGCAGGCAAGGCGCGCATGGTTCGCAGTTCGACTGGCTCACTGTGACATGGCTCACTGTGACATGGCTCACCATGACAAATAATCAGTATAGAGCCTGCCCTGAGTTCGCCGAAGGGCCGCAACAACGAAGCAGGCAGCGCAAGGCCGTCAAATAATTTTGATTGGCCCCTCAATACTTCCTGTCAAAAATTGCCGCAACACCGGATTCGTTGTCGCTCTAATTTCCGCAGGCGTGCCCGCCTCAATAATTTTTCCTTCGTAAAGCATGGCGATTCTATCGCCGATTTTAAAAATTGATTCAATATCATGGCTGATAACAACGCAGGTTAAATTGAAATTGCGCTGCGTCTCTTTAATCAATTGATTGATTGCCTCCGCCATGACAGGATCAAGCCCGGAAGTCGGCTCGTCAAACAGCACTATCTCCGGCAGAAGCGCAATCGCCCGCGCCAGACCGACACGTTTGCGCATGCCGCCGGATAATTCGGAAGACATCTTGCTTTCCACTCCGGCAAGCCCCACCGCTGCCAGTCTTTCCGCAACTGTCTTGCGGATTTCTTCCTTTGTCATTTTGGAATGCTCCTTCAGGGGAAAGGCGACATTCTCACCGACATCCATGGAATCGAAAAGCGCCGCTTCCTGAAAAAGCATGCCGAACTTCCGGCGGATATCATTCAGCTCCCTGTCGTTCATTCTGGCGATATCTTCTCCGTCAACCAGCACCGAACCGCTGTCCGGCTTTATCAAGCCGATAATGTGCTTGAGCAGAACGCTTTTTCCTCCGCCGCTGCGTCCGATGATAACGGTGGTCTTATTGCTCTCAATCTCTAAATTAAGGTTATCGAGAACTTTTTGTTTGCCGAAGGATTTGTTTAGACCTATCAATTTAATCATAAAACAACCTCTCCGCCAAATGACGGAACTTCTACTGTATATGTCCCGATACGCTTCGTTATCGGGATAATTCCCAATTCCTATGCAATGGAATTGGATAATTCGAACTACCCATTCCAATACGCTGTGCTTTTGGAATGGGGTTCTCATTACGACTTGCGAATTCCTCTGTACTGCGATTCTGGAATTCGAGTCTTATTAAAACATCAGCGCTGTCAGGAAATAATCGCTGACCAGTATTGTTATGGAAGCCAGCACAACCGCTTCCGTTGTCGCGCGCCCCACTCCCTCAGCGCCGCCGCGCGTATTGAAGCCCTTGTAACAGCCGATGAGAGATAGAATCAAACCGAAAACAGCGGCCTTGATTAAACCGTTGAAAATATCATCCAGCACCACCAGCTTGTTGATGTTTTTCATGAAGGTTCCCGCATTAATGCCCAGAATGGACACCCCGACAAAATAGCTGCCCACGACGCCGACAAAATCCGCGACCACGGTTAAAATCGGCATCATAATAATGCTCGCGATAACGCGGGGCACAATCAAGTATTTAACGGGATTGGTTGCCATGACATAAAGAGCGTCAATTTGTTCGGTGACACGCATCGTGCCCAGTTCAGCAGCCATGGCGGAGCCGGCGCGCGCCGTAACCATCAGCGAAGACAAGACAGGCCCCAGTTCGCGAGTCATGGCCAGAGCCACTGTCGAGCCGACGAGGCTCTCCGCGGAAAAAAGCCGAAAGCCGTGAAAGAGCTGCAGGGTCATGACCATGCCGGTAAACGTGCCGGTGAGAACTACGACGAAGATTGATTTAACTCCGACAAATTCCATCTGCTTGATAATAAGATGGAATCGCCAGGGCGGCCGCACTGCCCACGCCACAGCCGAAAGAAAAAGCATCATAATCTTTCCGGCTTCTTCCAAACTGTACAACACCAGTCGGCCTAATTTTTCCAGCCCGCCTAAGACCATTCCGATAAATGTCCCGTCTGCTTTCTTTATAGTTACTTTTTACCCCGCCTCAGAACGCCCGGATTCACGCCTTTTGACAAAAGAGTCCTGTTTGCCGCGGGATGTTTGTCAGGGGAAGAGAAGCATCCGGCCAATACCGGATTTGCTTTCTCATAAAATATTATTGCCCCGGTTATAACTCGATAAAATATAGTTTTATTTTGCTGTTTTGTAAAGCTGTTTTCCAGATTGACAGTTGGCTCATTATTAGTTAAGAAGAGCCGCAAAAAAGCAGGGGCGTAAGCCCTCTTTTTATTTTAATCATTTTTAAAGAACGAGGCCGCTTTGAGCAAACAACTGCAAAAGGAAATTGAACGACGCCGGACTTTCGGTATTATCAGCCATCCGGATGCCGGCAAAACCACGCTGACGGAGAAACTGCTGCTGTTCGGCGGGGCTATTCAAATGGCCGGCGCGGTAAAAGCCCGCAAAGCATCCAAACATGCCTTAAGCGACTGGATGGCGATTGAAAAAGAACGCGGCATTTCCGTTTCCTCGTCGGTGATGAAGTTCGAATATGCGGACTGCGAAATCAACCTGCTCGACACGCCCGGCCATCAGGACTTTTCCGAAGACACCTACCGCGTGCTGACAGCCGTGGACAGCGCCCTGATGGTCATTGACGGAGCCAGGGGCGTGGAAACTCAGACCCAAAAACTGATGGATGTCTGCCGCCTGCGCAATACGCCGATTATCACTTTTATCAATAAACTGGATCGCGATTGCCTCGCCCCGCTGGATATTCTGGCGGATATTGAAGACAAACTGCAGATTGAGTGTTCTCCCTTATCGTGGCCTGTCGGCATGGGTAAGCGTTTCCGGGGTGTTTATAATCTCTACAATAAAACACTTCACCTGTTTACTTCCGGCAAAAGCCGCCGCACCGATGAGGGATTTGTTATTGAAAATTTATCCGACCCGCTGCTGGACGAGCTTTTGGACAGCCAGGCTAAAGAATTGCGGGAAGAAATCGAACTGCTGGAAGGAGCTGCCAATCCCTTCGACCATAAAGAATATTTGAAAGCCGGACAGACGCCGGTTTTTTTCGGCAGCGCCATCAATAATTTCGGCGTCAGGGAACTGCTCGATGCGTTTGTCGAAATAGCCCCTCCTCCCCTGCCGCGGCCCGCCGTCACCAGAATGGTTGCCCCCGATGAAGATGATTTCTCCGGCTTTGTTTTTAAAATACAGGCCAATATGGACCCGGCGCATCGCGACCGTATCGCATTCTTACGGATTTGTTCGGGAAAATTCCAGCGCGGGATGAAGGTGCAGCAGCACCGCATCGGCAAGGAAGTGAACCTGTCCAATGCCACAATTTTCATGGCACAGGACCGTACCAATATTGAAGAGGCCTATCCGGGAGACATTATCGGCCTTCACAATCACGGCACCATCAAAATCGGCGACACCTTTTCGCAAAAAGAGCCTCTTAAATTTACCGGCATTCCGCATTTTGCGCCGGAGCATTTCTGCCGCGTGCGCCTCAAAGACCCGCTGCGCATCAAACATCTGCAAAAGGGTTTGATTCAGCTTTCCGAAGAAGGCGCAATTCAGGTTTTCAAACCTGTGTGGGGTTCGGAAAATATTCTGGGAGCGGTCGGCGCACTGCAGTTTGATGTTACAATGGCGCGGCTGAAAGATGAATACAGCGTCTATGCCGATTATGAAAAAACCGATTATGCAGCCGCCCGCTGGGTGACCTCTGATGATGTAAGAAAGCTGGAGGATTTTCAAAAGAAAAATCATGCCAATCTGGCCACCGATACGGAAGGCAATCTCGTCTATCTGGCGCTCAGTGATTGGCGACTGGCTCACACCATGGAAGAATGGCCGCAAATCAAATTTCTGAAAACGATGGAAAAAAGCTGAAATATTACTCCGGCAATTCAACACCCAACTTAACAAGTACATTAAAGTGAATCAATTTGCGCCCGAATTTCTTTGAGCAGCCAATTAGGGAATATTTTGGCAAACAAAGCAAGGCGAAGCGTAAGATAAGCGATTCCAATTGTTTGAGCCGCAGGCGAGTTTTGGAATCGCCTGAAGCGAGCCTTAGATTTGATCCAAAATGTTTCCGGCGGCGAGAAGAATTCTGGCGCAAGGCCATTTTTCGTATATAATTTTTAGATGTTTAATTGACGGAGTAATATTTATTGATAATTATAAACTTTTCCAGGCAATCAATCCTTCATCGGCAAAGCTGAAGTAGTTATCATCACCGATAATTATGTGATCCAGAACCCTGACTCCCAGGAGCCCGCCTGCGGCCGCCAGTTCCTTGGTAAAATTTTTATCTTCCGCGCTGGGCGTAATATTGGCGCTGGGATGATTGTGGACGCAAATGATGGCTGCCGCATATTTTTGCAGAGCGCTGTGGATGATTTCCCGGACGATGGGGACGGCATGATCCACTGTGCCGCAGGCGGCATCGCTGACCTCGATGATGCGATTGTTGGTGTTGAGATAAACAACCTTGAAAACTTCCGTCTTGAGGTCGCGCAGTTGCGGCATCATTAGTGCGACAACATCGCCCGCAGCGGCAATTTTTTGTTTGCCGCCGATAACTTCATCTTCCCGGAATCTTCTGCCGATTTCCAGCGCCGCCTTGATTTGCGCCATCTTCGCCGGCCCCAAACCTTTGAATTCCTGCCAGTCGCGCTCATCGGTCTGGCTCATATTGCGGAAGGTACCGAACTTTCCCAGAACCCGGCGCGCCAGATCAATCGCGCTTGCGCCCCTGACACCGGTGCGCAGGAGAATCGCCAGCAGCTCCGAATTGCTCAAAGAACGCGCTCCTTTTTTCAACAGCTTTTCGCGCGGCCGGTCGTCCTGCGGCCAGGCTCTGATTCCCTTTGTTTCATTTTTCGGCTGCATATTTTTTTCATTCCTGCCAGTGATTCAGCATGACAATTACACCATGAACACTAGAGCATTGGCCGGCTAAAATCAAGCATTCAGCACGTTTAATCCAGCCGTTTCCGGAACCGGGAAATAGCGCCGGTAAAAACAAAAAGACCCAGAATAAACAAGGCCAGATATTGCGGCCAGAGAATTTCCAGGCCGACACCTTTCAAAAATATACCGCGGACAATCACAAGAAAGAAACGCAAGGGGTTCAGATAAGTGAGCCACTGCACAACCTGCGGCATATTGGCAATGGGAAAAATAAAACCGCTCAGCATCAGGAAGGGCATCAGAAAAAAGAAAGTGGTCATCATCGCCTGCTGCTTGGTGGCGGAAATGGTCGAAATAAAAAGCCCGATGCCCAGCGTGCTCATCAGGAAAAGACAGGTGGCGAAAAACAGCAGGGGAATGCTGCCCATCAAAGGTATTTCAAACCAGAAGATAGCCACTATAATTATCGCCGACATCTGTACAAGAGATATAATGATATAAGGAATTGTTTTGCCGGTAATAAATTCATAGGATTTCAGCGGCGTGACAATTAACTGCTCCATGGTGCCGTCTTCTTTTTCCCGGATGACGGCAATGGAAGTCAAAAGCAGGGAAATCAGCATGACCAGAAAAGCGACAATGCCCGGCACGAAGAAATACTGGCTGTCCAGATTGGGGTTGTACCAGGTGCGAATCCGGGCATCTATTTTGCCGTAGCTCATATGCCGGGGATAAAGCTCCCGCAGAGTTTCGCGGTTATATCTGTCAAGCACGGTGGCGGTGTAGGCCATTCTCAGGGCCGCCATGTTGCTCATGGAGCCGTCGGCGATAATTTGAATTGCCGCAGTCCGGCCTTCTCTTATCAGGGAGGCGAAATCCGGGGCGATTTTAACGGCCATATCCACTTTGCCTTTCAACAGAGCTTCTTCCATCCGGCGGTCATCGGGAACATAATAAGTAATATGAAATATATCGCTGCCGGTGAAGGCATCGGCCAGCTTCCGGCTCTCCTGCGTGCGCGAATTATCCAGCAGCGCGACGCGGATATTGCGGATATCATAATTGACGACATAACCGAAAACAAGCATCTGGATAAACGGCGCCACAAAGAGAATCAGGCGGTTACGCGGATCGCGCAGCAGCTGAATAAATTCCTTACGCACCAGTTCGCGAATCCGCATCCAGCTCATAGGCCTTCCTTTTTCAGGAAAAGATAATTAATCGCCGTCAGAATTGTGAAAAGCAGCGACAATATCAGCAGGGAGGGCCAGAGATGAGCCATCCCCAGATTGCGCAAATAGATGCCGCTCAAGATATCGATAAAATATGTCGCTGGTACAACATAAGTTATCGCCTGCAAAAACAGCGGCATATTGATTACGGGAAAAACGAAGTTGGACAGCAAAAGCGACGGCAGATAGGTAATCAGAATTGCCATCTGGTTGGCGATAAGCTGTGACTTGGTGACGTTGGAAATCAGCAAACCCAGAGAAAGCGCCACACCGAGATACAGCGAACTGGCGACTATCATCAGCCAAAAGTTTCCCTTCATAACCACGCCGAATAATAACTGTCCCAACAGCACGGCGACCAGAACATCGGTAAGGCCGATAACGAAATAGGGCAGCGCCTTGCCCAGCAGGAATTCTCCCGCCCGGACCGGCAGTGATTTGATTGTTTCCATCGTGCCCTGTTCATATTCGCGGGCGATGATCAGGGAGGTCATCAGCGCTCCGACAATCATGATAATGATGGCGATTATTCCCGGAATGATGAAATTGCGGCTTTCCAGGTCTTCATTAAACCAGATGCGGATTCTTCCATCCACCGGCGGCCTTATTTTTTCCATGCCCTGGCGGTTGAGATAACTGAAAAGCAGCTTCTGATTATACTGCTCGGTAAAAGTTGTAAGATAGCCGCGAATCATGCCGGCGAAATTGGGGTCGGAGCCGTCCATAATGATTTGCAGCGGCGTTTCCCTGTCGGCGCGCAGGTTACGGGTAAAGTTCGCCGGAACAACGAGAACAACTTTGGCCATTTCATTATCGAGATAAGCGATTGCCTCTTTCGCATCGGCAAGTTGCGCCGTAATCTGGAAATAGGGGGAAGCCGCGAGCCTGCGGATAAAATCACGGCTTAAATCCGTCTGATCATAATCCACAATTACCGTATCAACATTTTCCACATCGAGACTCAGGGCATAGCCGAATAGTACAATCAGAATCAGAGGCACGGCAAAAGCCAGATAGAGGCTGCGGTAATCACGGATTAAGTGATAAAATTCTTTGCGGATAATGGCTTTGAGCCTTAAAAAATTCATGTGTCAGTCCTAATTTACGACGTCATTCCGGCGGAGGCCGTAATCCAGTTCTGCCAAAACCGTGTGTGGCCTTTGCTTTATGTATTTCTGGACACCGTTTTGCACCGGTGTGACAACATTTTTTATTTTTCAGCAGTTCTGGCCATTAAAGTTATAAAAGCATCATTTAAATCGGCAGCGGCATTTTCCGGGCAGGTATCGGCAATTATTTCCGCGGCGCTGCCGGAAGCAACTATGATACCCTGTTTAATCATGACAATCCGTTCACAGAAGCGCGCTTCATCCATGTAGTGTGTGGTGACAAAAATGGTCATGTCGTCCGCGGCGAGTTGCCGGATAAAGTTCCAGAAGTGCCGGCGCGTAATCGGATCAACGCCGGAAGTCGGTTCATCCAGAAAAAGGATGGACGGCTGATGCAAAAGCGAACAGCCCAAAGCCAGACGCTGGCGCCAGCCGGGCGGCAATTCGCGCGTCAGGCGGTGGCGGACATCCTGCAGACGCGCCATATTCAGCACCCAGTCAATCCGCTCCGGCCATTGTTCCTCGGGCACGCTGTAAACGCCGAGATAGAAACGCAGATTTTCGTAAGGTGTTAAATCCTCATAGAGAGAAAACTTCTGCGACATATAGCCGATGGCATGCTTGATTTCTTCGGGCTCGGTCATGATATCGTATCCGGCGACGGAACCCCGGCCGGATGTGGGCGAGATAATGCCGCAGAGCATCCGGATGGTCGTTGATTTTCCCGAACCGTTGGCGCCCAGGAATCCGAAGATTTCCCCTTTGCGCACGGAGAAGGATATTTTGTTGACGGCGATAAAATCACCGAACTTTTTTTCCAGACGGGAAACGGCTATGGACTCAGAGCCGGAAAGTGTCATTAGTGAGCTCCTTATCCACTTCTTTGATTCGCTCCACTATCGCGTCTTCCAGCGTGTCGAAACTGCCGCGAATTGCCGCCGGCGCTGCCTTGGTGAGTAAAACGGCGTTGTGCATTAATCCGAGTTCGTCGCAGCGTTCCCCTTCATCCAGATAGGCGGTGGAAACAAGAATGGTCATGCCCTCCCGTTTCATACTGCCCAATATTTCCCAGAACTCATGCCGGGAAACAGGGTCAACACCGTTCGTCGGTTCATCCAGAATCAGCAGGCGCGGTTCATGCACCAGCACGCAGGCCAGCCCGAGTTTTTGTTTCATACCGCCGGAAAGATTGCCCGCCAATCTATCCGTAAAAGGCAGCAGATTGGAAAATCCCAGATATTTTTCTTTGCGCTTTTGTTTTTCGGCTTTAGGAATGTTGAAAATATCCAGAAAAAAGTTGATGTTTTCTTCAACCGTCAAATCCTGATACAGTCCGAAACGCTGCGGCATGTAACCGATAATTTTTTTTATTTTCCGTCTTTCTCTGACAACATTCAGGCTGCTGATATTGATATCGCCCGCTGACGGGGGAATCATTGTGGCAATCATCCGCAGGAGCGTTGATTTTCCGGCGCCGTCGGAGCCGACCAATCCGAAGATATTGCCTTCGGACACACAGAAAGAAACGTCCCTGACGGCTTCCACGGCAGAGAAGTGCAGGGAAACATTTTTTACCTCTACCAACGGCTGGTTATATACGGCGGGCATGACCATCGTATTCTCCGTTTTATCTCAACCAGGCATCCGCGGGCATTCCGGATTTGAGTTCGTGCCCGGAGTTGGCAATAGCTACCTTGACCAGATAAACCAGCTTGACCCGTTCTTTTTTCGTCTGGATTATTTTCGGCGTGAATTCACCTTCCGGTGAAACAAAAGCAACGGAACCGCGATAAATTTTGCCGGGAAAAGTATCTACCTTCACATCCACCGGCTGGTTAAGCCGGACAAGACCGATCTGTGTTTCATCAACGAAAATTTTCAAATCAACTCGAGAGAGGTCGGCCACGGTTATTACTTCGCGTCCGGGCGTTACATTTTCTCCCGGCTCAATGTTGCGGCTGGTAACGATTCCGTTTTGCGGCGATTTTAACTGCGTATAACCGAGCTGAATGGCGGCCTGCTCGACTGCAGCTTTTGCCGCATCTATTTGCGTGACGGCGGTATCAATATCCCGCCGGGCCGCTTCTGTTTTAGCGAGATTACCCTGAGCCAGCTTCAGGATGGATTCACTTTCGGCCAGTCGGGAGCGGGAGACATCATAAGCAAGTTTAACGGTGTCCCTTTCCTTTTCCGTGACAACGCCTTTCCGGAAGAGTTCTGCGAAACGCCGGTAATTCTTTTCCGCATCATTCAGAGTGTCTTTAGCACTTTTCCTGTTAGCCGCCGCCCGCGCCTCTTCGGCAGGCAAAGTATTTTTATAAATATTCAGGACTGTTTCCAGTTGCAGTTTTGCTTTTTTTGCCCGTTCCAGATTAGCCTGCGCCTGCACCAGACGCGATTCGAACTCGCGGCGATCCAGTTCCGCGATTATCTGGTCCTTCGTTACCGACTGTCCTTCCTGAACATTTACTGCGGCCACCCGGCCGGCCACCTGAAAAGACAAATTAGCCTGCGTAGCCTCAATCGTACCGGAATAGGAAAGTTCCTTATCTTTGCTGCTTTTTTGCCCGAAATAAACAAAAAGGCTGACGCCCGCAAAAAGAATCAGGAAAACGATGATGATGACTCTCTTCTTCAATTTAATTCCTCCGCTTTAAGAATACAATTTCCTGACCGCTCTCAATATTAATTTGGCTGCTTCACCGGCAATGTGGGCATTATTTTTCCCGTCGCGGTTGCGAATTGCCGCGAATGCTCCATTTTGCACAGGCCTGCGGAAAATCTACATTAACACCTGCCAGACAGTCCGCGCCACTGGCGTGCTTCATCATAAATCCCTCGGTTTAAGCAGCCTGCTCTCTTTCAGAGCTCCGGCGCCTGGGAAGGAACAATGCAGACGACTTTCAATAAATCCGTTCCCGTATTCTTTATCTGGTGTTCCTCGTTGGCGGGCATGAAAATAACAGAACCGGTCGCGACGGAATGCCACCTTCCCTGACCGTAAATTTCGCCCGCGCCGGCGTGAATGAACATTTCATGCTCCCAGTTGTGAGTATGCCTGGGGGTATAACCGCCCGGGGCAATTTCGAAAATGCGCATGCAAAAATTATCGGCGCCGTCGCTTTTGCCGACAAGAACACGTCCGGCAACTCCTCTGGCCACATCATTATCAACATGAGTCGCTTTAATTTCAGAATAAGGCATTATTTTCATATCATTCCTCCTGTTTTTTCCGCCTCAGGCATCCCATTTGCCTGCGGCGCGCAGCTTTTTGGCTATTTCCAGACCTTTTTCCCGCAAAATAACGTAATCGGTTTTAGCAACGCGGTTCAGCGGCAGGGTTCCCGGCGGGATTAATTCATAATGGCTGGGCCTCTTGTAGGCGGCCATCTCACCTGCAACCGCTTCCAGTTCCGCAATCGTGACATCAACTATCGGCGATAGCTCGACAAAAGCCATGATGCCTTCGGTAAAGACCTCATGCGGCACGCCGACTAAGGCAATTCCGGCAATCTTGCTTTTTAAGCGCTGCTCAAAAAAATCTTCCACCTCGGTCGGATATACCTGATAGCCCTTGGGTTTGATTATCAGTTTGCTGCGTCCCGCAAAATGCAATCCCTTTTCATCGTAAAAACCCACATCTCCGGTATAACAGATTCCGTCTCGAGAGATGGTCTTGCGGGTATTTTCCTCATCATTCAAATAACCGAGAAACACCTGCGGCCCGGAAAAACAAATATCGCCAATTTCCCCTTTTGGCTTTTCCGCTCCGGCCAGACCATCATCCGTCATCCTGTTCCGGATGGAGATAGGGCATAACGGCATATCATAACCGACGCTGGCCATGATGTCGTCAACTGTACCGTCAACAGGCGTATAGGTTACGAAACCGGCCGTCTCGGTAAGGCCCAGCCCCGTACCGAAGCGGGGGGCCATTGTGGAGAGTTTTTCCAGAAACTGACGGGTAACCGCCTGCCCGCCGTAAAGCGCAAAACGCAGACTTGACAAATCATACTTGTCATAGTCGGGCAGCCTCCATTCCATGGAAAACAACGCCGGAATCTGGCCGAAAGTCGTTACTTTATATTTTTGAATCGCCTCCAGTGATTTTTTCGGATCGAAAATATGCAGCAGGACACTTGTGCCGCCGCCGTAGATTGTCGTGGCCAGCTGTTCCGTGACGCAGCCGACATGGCTGGGCGGCAGATTAACCAGCATCACATCGTCAGGCTTCATCCCGAAGCCGACGGTCAGGCCGATGTTTTGAATCAGGATGTTTTCATGACAAATCAACGCCGGTTTCGGTTTTCCTGTGGAACCAGTCGTGAAAACAATCAGGCAGGGATCACGTTTGTCCACATGTTTTTGCGCCTTCTTCACCCTGCCCAGAATCAATCCATTGATGATGAAGGTTTTCTTGATATCGGCCGCCCATTTACCAACGCTTTGCGCGCCGGGAATAATCAGGTCTTCCTCTTTTTGAAACTGAATCCAGTGCCGGCAAACATCCTGGTGCTTCTTCCTGATTTCCTCGACCATCGGACGGAAATCCACCAGTGGTGTTTTGCCGAGAAAAAAATAAGCAACCGGTTTGGCCTGGGTAAAGCACTGATCAATCTCGTGCGCTTTCAAACGGGGGTCCAGGGGGGCAATGATTGCTCCGATGCGATAACAGGCATACATCAAGAAAACATGCTCTTTAAGCAGCACTAAAGTTGTGGCGACGACGTCTCCTTTTTTGATTCCCATAGCCAGCAGCTTGGCGGCCATGGCCCGGGAGCCAAGAGCAAACTCCTTCCAGGTAACCTGCGCTCCTGTATCATATTCGATAAGGGCAATGGCATTCGGCTTTTCGCTGGCCCATTTGTCAACATAATCGAACATATGCGGCAGCATTTGCCCGTACAGCCTTTTACATTCTTCGTCTTTCGTCTTGTCTTTCATGGCGTATCCTTATCGGTTATCAACCCTGCCTTTTAATTATCCTCCGCCTTTGCCATAGCGCGAGAAAGTATAGCAGAGTCAACGCTTTGCGTCAATGAAAAATGTTACACGGTTATATTAATCGGCGGCGTGGCTGCCGCCTTTATTCTTTAAATAATCCTTCCAGTTTATCCTGAGCTGCGGCGCTTTTATTTTCGTTTTTTCCCTCGCTGTCTTTAAAAGTAAAATAATCGCAGAAGTTGGCAGCCTGTTTATCCAGAACTCTTTCCGCCTGCGGTTCGCGGCAATCATTGTAGGCACCCGGTTCATAAAAAAGGCAATTCCGGCAGCAATGCAGATAAGCGCCGCAACAAGGACAGAGTTCCTGGCGGCCCGTAGTTCGCGGAATATCGCCTTGGCGCGGGGAGCTTTTATCTCCGGTAAGAGGAGTTTTGCACTTATGACAAATTTTCATCATCTTTAAATATTGATTTCATTGCCTATAGTCAAGATAAATCCTTTTCCATTTCCGATTGCCGCCAATCTGCATTCTTTACACCGCAGATTGTACACCGTTTGTTAATAATTCCAATATCTGCTATAGATGAAGCGTATTTAAGATAAAACCTTTTACCGTGAGGCGCAACAGGTTTTTTGACCGAATGTATCCGCACTTTTGCTTACAGGAGTTGATTAATGACTTTACCTCTCGACGATTTGAAGATTCTCGATTTTTCGGGGCACCTGCCTGCGCCCTTTGCCACTTTATACATGGCCGATCTGGGCGCGGATATCCTTAAAATTACTTCCAGCACCCGTCCCGATCCCATATCGCTGCTGCCCCCGTTTTTGCCCGGTTCGCAGATGTCCTCCGTTCACGCCTATGTGGGGCGCAATAAACGCAGTATGGCGCTCAATCTAAAAGATTCGCGTTCCCGGGAAATCGTGCACAGGCTGATTGGCGAGTACGATATTGTGATTGAACAATTCCGGCCGGGAGTCATGGCCAGATTAGGCCTGGATTATGAAAACCTGAAAAAAGTCAATCCCGCACTAATTTACTGCTCTGTCTCCAGTTACGGTCAGACCGGACAGAAATCTTTTAAAGGCGGGCACGATTTGAATTTCGTTGCCCGCTCGGGAATGCTCTCTTATACGGGCAGAAAAGATTCCCGTCCCGCTCCCTGCGGCGCTCCCGTTGCTGATTTGGCAGGCGGCACGCTCAGTGTTATAACCGGAGTGCTCTCTGCGGTAATCGCCCGCATTAAAACCGGCGAGGGCCAGTATATTGATATTTCTCTCACCGACGGCAGTGTGGTGGCGCTCAACAGTTTTTCTATTGCTGAATATCTGGCCTGCGGTTCAATACCCGGCTATGAAAGCAATTTGTTCAACGGCGGCTCCCTCTATGATATCTATGAAACAAAAGACGGCAGGTACATGAGTTTTTGCGCTCTGGAACCGCATTTTTTTTCCGCTTTCTGCAGGACAATAGGCCGGCCGGATTTAGCATACGAACAGGGAATGGCGCCGCAGAATCCGGATGAAGTAAAAAAAATAATCACTGCCGTCTTTAAAACGAAAACAATGAAAGAATGGGAGGAAATATTCCGCGATGTTGATGCCTGCGTGGAGCCTGTTTATAATATCGCCGAGGCTCTGGATAATGAGCAAAGCGCCGGACGGGGCCTTGTTGTGGAAGTTGACTTGCCCGAAGGCGGACGTGTCAGGCAGCCGGCTTTACCCATTATTTTTTCCACATACCGACCGCAATACCGGCACAGCGGTGTGCCGGCCGGTGCTCATACGAAAGAAGTGTTGCAAAAGCTGGGTTATACATCCGAACAAATAGAAGAATTTGCCAGAACTGGTCTGCTTAATTAATTGTGCAATTCTCCCGGAAAATGTGCTATTAATCGCTTGTTAAAAGGGGTCAGGGTGAACCTCCCCCAGATTAACGGACACTTCAAAAAGTATACAGAAGAGTATACAATGAAAGAGAAAGGAGTGTCCAATGAGAGGAGAAAGACAGATATTTAGCCGGGAGTTTAAGCTGG
>JAKLDS010000019.1 GCA_022703375.1 Deltaproteobacteria bacterium
TCCGTCGCCAGATTGAAATTCGTCACCATGGCGCCATCCGGCGTGTAACGTATTTCCGGATCCTTGCCGAGCCTGCCGATTAAAATAGCCTTATTAATCATTTTTATCCCCCTGATTGAAAATTGGCCGCATCATACATGACATGCCGGATTGAGGCAAATTAAATTTTAATAACATCACCTGCCCGGTTTTATCAAATTTACCGCTTAGTTATTACAATCGGGCTTGACTATTTGGCAAAAAAAATATAGTCAAACTAACTTTACAAAAGACTGGGGAAATTTATGGAAGAACATGATCTTTTAAAGGTAAGGCGGGAAAAAATCGCGGCGCTCCAGGAAGCCGGCGTTAATTTATATCCCAATGATATTAAACCGGAAAATACCACGGCGGATATCTTTGCGGGCTATGGCAATTCCGACAGCGAGGCCCTGTCCGAACTGACCTCGCGTTTTTCGATAGCCGGCCGGCTGATGGCGGTGCGTAGTTTCGGGAAAGCCGCTTTTATCAAAATTCAGGACAGAAAAGGTCAAATGCAGGGTTATGTCGCTAAGGATATTCTGAGCGAAAGCGCTTATTTTGTCTTTAAAAAACTGGATATTGGCGATATTATTTACATTTCAGGGAAGCTCTTCCGCACCAAAACCAACGAATTGACAATTGAAGCTGAAGAGCTGCGCCTGATGGCGAAATCCCTGCACCCGCTGCCCGAAAAATGGCACGGTCTGACGGATGTAGAAACCCGCTACCGCCAGCGTCATCTGGATTTGATTTCCAGCTCCAAGGTAAAGGAAACCTTCTACCGCCGGAGCCGGATTATTCACCTCATCCGGCAGTTTATGGATAAACATGATTTTCTGGAGGTGGAAACACCCATGATGCAACCCCGCGCCGGCGGCGCGATGGCGCGCCCTTTTAAAACTCATCACAACGCGCTGGATATGGATTTTTATCTCCGCATCGCGCCGGAATTGTATTTGAAACGGCTGGTGACCGGCGGCCTCGAGAGAGTCTACGAAATTAACAGAAACTTCCGTAACGAAGGCATTTCCACTTTCCATAATCCGGAATTTACGATGATGGAATTTTACTGGTCCTACGCGACATACGAAGATTTAATGTCTTTCACCGAAGAGTTATTTGCTTATCTGGCCAAAGATATTTTCGGCGGCCTGAAGTTTATCTATCAGGAAAAGGAAATTGATCTGACACCGCCCTGGCGGCGTCTATCCGTGAAAGACGCGCTGGTCGAGCTTGCGGGAATGGAGAAGTCCGCACTGGATGATCCTGCCCGGGTATTGGCTTTTGCCCGTAAAACAGGCTGCGATGTGAAAGATACCGATCCGCTCGGGAAAATCCTCATGGCTGTCTTCGACGAAGTCGTGGAGGAAAAACTGACAGCGCCGACTTTTATCACCCGGTATCCGGTGGCGGTTTCTCCGCTGTCGCGCCGTTCCAAGGATGATCCGGAGTTAACCGACCGTTTCGAACTTTACATTTGTGGCCGCGAAATCGCCAACGCTTTTTCGGAGCTGAACGATCCGGCCGATCAGCGCGAAAGATTTCTTGCCCAAATCAAGGAAAGAGAAGCCGGCGATGATGAAGCCCATGAAATGGATGAAGATTATATCC
Source organism: Deltaproteobacteria bacterium (assembly GCA_022703375.1). Classification (GTDB taxonomy): domain Bacteria; phylum Desulfobacterota; class Syntrophia; order Syntrophales; family Smithellaceae; genus JAKLDS01. The sequence goes on from JAKLDS010000019.1 coordinate 1,633, forward strand.
ATACACTGGAATACGCCATGCCGCCGACTGCCGGCGAGGGCATTGGCATTGACCGGCTTGTGATGCTTTTTACCGATTCCGCGTCCATCAGAGACGTCATTTTATTCCCGCTTTTGAGAGCCAAGCAAGAATAGAATGGCAATAATTGCCGAGAACGGCAGATTATTTTCGTTTGCCTGAAGAAAAGGTTGATCCACTATGTCCTATGAATTTTTCATCAGCAGCCGTTATTTGCGGGCAAAGCGCAAGCAGGTTTTTGTTTCCATTATCACCTTGATATCTGTTTTCGGCATTTTTCTGGGCGTGGCCGCCCTGATTATCGTTCTGGCGGTTATGAACGGTTTTGAAAACGATCTGCGGACAAAAATTCTGGGGATAAATTCCCATATCGTTGTCACCTCCGACATGACCGGCTCCATGAAAAATTATCATAATGTCAGCGAGCGCGTTTCCTCTGTGGAAGGCGTGGTTGCGGTGACGCCTTTTATTTACAGTCAGGCCATGCTGCGCATCGGCAACAGCGTTACCGGGGCGATTATCCGCGGGCTGGAAACTGAAAGCGCCTTTAAAGTCATCAATCTGGGAAAAATCAGGGAAGGGAAGATAGAATATCTCGATAATCTGCCCGCCGGGGTAAAGGAGCGCTATAAAAAGGAAAACGAACCGCTGCGCGGAATTGTCGTCGGCAGGGAACTGGCGCGGAATCTGGGAGCTTATCTTTACGAGCCCATCACAATCATTTCACCGGCCGGCATCAATACTCCGATGGGGGTGATGCCGCGACTGCAAAAATTCATTGTCGTGGGAATTTTTGAATCGGGATTTTATGAATATGATTCCACGCTGGCTTATTTGTCGCTGAAGGACGCGCAGAATTTTCTTAATCTGGGCGATGCGGTAACGGGCATTGATATCAAGGTTGACGACATTTATCAGGCCGGCGTTATTGCCAAAAAAATTGAAGCCAAACTGGGATTTCCTTTCTGGGTGCGCAACTGGATGCAGATGAATAAGAACCTTTTTTCCGCCCTGAAGCTGGAAAAACGCGTCATGTTTATTATCCTGAGCCTGATTGTACTGGTCGCCGCCTTTAATATCATCAGCGCACTGATTATGATTGTCATGGAGAAAAACAAGGATATCGCCATACTGAAAACAATGGGTGCCACGTCCGGCAGCATCATGAAGATTTTTATCTATCAGGGGATGATAGTCGGCGTTATCGGCACGACCCTGGGCTGTATCGCCGGCCTGGCCGTAGCTTTGAATTTACAAAAAATTTCTCTTTTTGTAGAGAAAATTTTTAATTTCAAAATCCTGCCGGGGGATGTTTATTACTTAAACGAGCTGCCCTCTCAGGTAAATTTCGGCGATGTGGCCATTATCATCGCGGGCACGCTGATTATTTGTTTTTTGTCCACTATTTACCCTTCCCTGCGGGCATCCAAACTTGATCCGGCGGAAGCCCTGAGATACGAGTAGGCAAGAATGATTAAACTGAATAATTTGTCAAAAACTTTTTTCAAAGACGGCAACCGCATCGAAGTCCTGCGCGGCCTTGATCTGGTGGTTGGCCGGGGAGAATCGCTGGCTGTTTTAGGTGTTTCCGGGGCAGGGAAAAGCACTCTTATTCATATTCTGGGTACGTTGGATCATCCCACGGAAGGCGAACTGCTCATCGGTGGTATCAATGTTTTCAAGTGGAATGAAAAAAAACTTGCGAGCTTTCGCAACAATAATATCGGCTTTGTTTTTCAATTCAACAACTTGCTGCCGGAATTCACGGCGCTGGAAAATACAATGCTGCCGGCATTGATTAACGGCAGGAACCGCCGGGAGGCGGAAGATAAAGCCATGTTTTTATTGACTGATGTCGGTTTGGGACATCGGGTTACCCATAAACCCGGGGAGCTGTCCGGTGGCGAACAACAGCGTGTCGCCATTGCGCGCGCCCTGATTATGGAGCCGGAAATACTGCTGGCCGACGAACCCACAGGAAACCTTGACACGGAAACAGGAAAAAAGATAGAAGACACCCTGGTAAATTTAAACAAGACGAAAAATATTACAATGATTGTGGTAACGCACAACATATCGCTGGCGGAAAGGATGTCATGCCGGATTGGATTGCGTGACGGGAAAATTTATGATGTTGCCTAAGAGATTAATCTCCATAAGTCTGACATTACTGCTGTGCCTTTCCTGCTTAATCATTCCGGCTCAGGCTCAGGAAATAAAAAAAATATGCGTATTGCCTTTTTCCGTATACGGCAAGGACGACACTTCATCTCTGAAAAAAAATCTTTATCAGAGCCTGTCGAATGAATTAAAAAAACAAAAGTCGGTGCAGATTATCCCGGCAGATGAATATCTGACAAGAGAGGCAAAAATTGACGAGAGCCAGGCGCTGGCCATCGGAAAAACTCTGGCCGCTGATTATGTTGTAACGGGAAGCATGACTCAATTTGGCGAAACTGTCAGCATTGATGCCAGAATAATTGATGTTGCCACAGGAAATATTTCTCCCGCCTTCAGCCGTAGCGGCAAGGGTCCGGCCGTTATCAGCTCTTTAGCCGCAAAACTGCAAACAGATTTTCTGGTGCATACGGGATTAATTCGCAAAATTGCAAAAATTGAAGTTCAGGGTAACCGCAAAATTGAAACCAGCGCTGTTTTACAGAACATAATCAGCGCCGTAGGCAAGCCGTATTCGGAAGATGATATCGCCAAAGATGTAAAGACTATTTATAAAAAAGGATACTTTATTGACATTCGCGCCGAAGCGGAAGAAACTTCTGAGGGCATGGCCATTTCTTTCATTGTTCAGGAAAAGGGGCTGATTACGGAAGTGAGAATCAGCGGCAACAAAGCTCTGAGCAGGGATGATATCACGGAAGTTATGGCGACAAAAACGAGAGAAGTCGTCAATCAGGAGAAAATTGCCGCCGACATCGAAAAAATAAAAGCGCTTTATGACTCCAAGGCTTATTACAATGCGGAAATAACCGGTAAGGTGGAACGGGAAGGCGAAAAAGACTTCCGTGTTGTAATCAACATAAAGGAAAACAGTAAACTATATATTAAAACAATTACTTTTGAAGGCAACGAAATTTATTCCGCCAAAGAACTCAAGGCGATGATGACGACCAACGAGAAGGGTTTTTTCTCTTTTATCAGCGATTCGGGACTCCTCAAACGCGATCAGCTGAAAAATGATGTCACCAAACTGAATGCTTATTATTTTAATAACGGCTTCATTAATGCCCAGGTCGGCGAACCGGAAATCACTATCGAAAAAGACGGTATTTACATAAAAATTAAAATTCGCGAAGGAAAGCGCTTTAAGGTCGGCAAGGTCGAAATATCGGGTGATTTACTGGAGAAAACACGGACCGAATTACTGGCTGCACTGAAAACTAAAACAGGCAATAATTACGATAGAGAGGCTGTTTTAAAAGACATAGATGTGCTGGTGCAGGCCTGTAATGACGAAGGATATGCCAATGCCGACGTTGCCCCTAAAATCAACACCCGGGAAACCGAACAGATAATAGACATTGATTTCAGCATTGACAAGGGATCGCTCGTTTACTTTAACCGCATTAATATTTCCGGCAATACAATAACGCGGGACAAGGTTATCCGCCGGGAGCTGAAAGCAATTGAAGGCGCGCTGTATTCCAGCACAAAATTAAAAAACAGTTATGCCAATTTAAACAGGCTGCGTTACTTTGAAGAGATTGATTTCCAGACAAACAAAACGACCGACAAATCTAAAATGGATTTAAATATCCGTGTTAAGGAAAAAAATACCGGCATGTTCATGGTGGGCGCCGGTTACAGCGCCCAGGAACAGGCCATTGTTACGGCGCAAATCAGCCAGCAGAATCTGCTGGGGAGGGGTGAAACAATAAGTCTGAAAGCCTATCTGGGTTCGACAACCAATAACTACGAATTATCTTATACGAATCCCTGGCTCCTTGATATACCTCTCTGGAGTAAAGTTGATGTCTGGAAATACCTGAGGCAATTCGATTCCTACAGTCTGGACACGCGCGGTATCGGTATGACAGTGGGTTATCCGTTCTGGGAACAGATATTCGCTTATATCGGTTATAAATTCACGATTGATAATATTCAGGATATCAACTTGGTGACAATTCCGCGATACATTCTGGATCAGAAGGGCCAGACCATTACCAGCGCGCTGACACTGACTGTGGCGCGGGACACAACTGATGACACCATTTTCCCTACCAAAGGAACGAAGGCTACGATAGCGGTTACGAAAGCCGGCGGCCCGCTGCAGGGTGATGCCAGCTTTATCAAATATATCGCCGGCCTGACCGGTTATTATTCCATTGTTCCGGATCTTGTTTTCGGTGCCAAAGGACGGGTTGGTGAAATAGTTGCCAACGATGACAAGCCGATACCCGTTTACGAAAGATTTGTTTTAGGCGGAATTAATTCCCTGCGCGGCCTGCGCTATATCGGCCCGTTTTATCCGGGAACATCGGACGTTATCGGCGGAACCACCATGGTGAATTTAAACCTGGAACTGGTTTTCCCTCTGATGAAGGATGCCGGTGTTAAAGGGGTGCTCTTCTATGATACGGGCAATACATGGAACGGTGGTTATAATCTCGGTGATTTAAGGCATACGACGGGCGGAGGAATTCGCTGGTACTCGCCCATCGGTCCGTTGCGATTGGAATACGGCTACGTTCTCGACCCGAAACCAGGCGAAGCAACGGGGCGCGTGGAATTCAGCATAGGTATGTTTATGTAACAAAAAGCGGAAACGGAACAAACAAGTATCCTGTCTTATCCGCTAATTATAAAAAGGAGATTGATTATGAAAAAGAATGTTTGTTTGATTGCAGGATTGGTCCTGCTGTTTTTTATCAGCAGCAATATCGTTGCTCTGGCGGCGGACAGCAAAATAGGTTTTATCAACATGCAGCAGGTAATGCAGACTTCGGTTGCCGGCAAAAAAGCGACGGAAGAGTTCAAAAAGCTGGTGGATAAGAAAAAGGATGCAATTGCCGCAATGGAAAGCGAATTAAAAAAAATGAAGGATGAGCTTGATAAGCAGCGCACTATCCTGAAAGAAAGCGCTTTCCGGGAAAAGGATAACGCTTTCCAGAAAAAATATCGCGATTATCAACTGCTGGTTAAAGACACTGAAAAAGAGCTCAAGGATCGCGACCAGGAAGTTTCCAATCTGCTTATTCCGGAAATATTAAAAGCCGCCCGCGCTGTGGGGGAGAGAGAAAAATATACGGTGATCCTGGATATCGCCAGCATGCCGGTTCCCTATTTTGCCCCGTCCAACGATATCAGTAAAAAGGTAATTGACGAGTTCAACAAAGCCCACGCCGCGAAAAAATAGGGAGCTGCCCGTGCAGAAGACACTTCGGGATATAGCTGAATTTCTCGGCGGCCGTATAATCGGCAAGGAAGATGTTATTATCGAAAATATCCGGCCGCTCGACAAAGCGGGTAGCTCGGATATTACCTTCATTGCCAGCCGGAAGCATCAAAAGCGTTTGGCGGAAACTAAAGCGGCGGCGGTTATCGTCAATGCCCCGTTGCCGGCTTCCGGTAAAAATCTGTTGATTGTTGCGGATCCCTACGCCGCTTTCGGGAAATTAATGGCGCTTTATTATCCGCCGAATCACGGCTATGAGGGCATTAGCAAAGATGCTGTTATTGAAGAAGGAGCGGTTGTCTCGTCCGGGGCAACGGTATTTCCCGGCGTTTACATCGGCAGGGGAGCGAAAATCGCCCGGGGTGTTGTCCTGTATCCGGGTGTTTTTATCGGCCGTGACTCTGTTGTGGGAGAAGATTCGCTTCTTTATGCCAATGTCAGTGTTTATCACGAATGTATAATCGGCAAAAGGGTAATTCTTCATTCAGGAGTTGTCGTGGGCAGCGACGGTTTCGGTTTTGCCGCGCCGGGCGCCGGCAATATTAAAATTCCGCAAACAGGTTTTGTGCAGATAGATGATGATGTCGAGATAGGCGCCAACACCACTATTGATCGCGCCACAATTTCTCAGGAAAAAACATGGATCGGGCGCAACGTTAAAATAGACAACCTGGTGCAAATTGCCCACAATATCGTTATCGGAGAAAACTCCATTATTACGGCACAGGTAGGCATTGCCGGGAGCACCAGGCTGGGGAAGAGCGTGATTATCGGCGGTCAAGCCGCGATTGCCGGTCATATTAATATCGGCGACTATGTGATGATTGCCGCCGGTTCCGGCATTCACCGGGATATTAATTCCGGACAAGTAGTTGCCGGAAGCCCGCAATTGCCGCATCGGCAATGGCTGAAAGTGGAGGCCTGCCGCAATAAACTTCCGGAGATGCGCACGACGCTCGCCGAGCTGAAAAGAAAAGTAGAGCTACTGCAAGAACAGTTAAATAAAAAGCCAAAATAAGGTTGCGAAAATGAAAATTCATTCCACAGCAGTGATTGCACCGGACGCCCGGTTGGCGGAAGGCGTTGAAGTCGGGCCCTATGCAATAATCGGCGCCGATGTTCAAATCGGTAAAAATACTATTATCGGCCCGCATGCGGTAATTGATGACTACACTCAGATTGGCGAAAGCTGCCGTATTTTCCAGTTTGCCTCCGTCGGCGCCCCTCCCCAGGATTTAAAATACGGGGGAGAAAAAACGCGGGTCGTAATCGGCAATTTTAACACCATCCGCGAATTTACAACTATTCACCGCTCCACCACGGCCGACATTGGCGTGACAATTATGGGAGATTATAATCTCATTATGGCTTACTGTCATGTTGCGCATAACTGCAAACTGGGCAGTCATATTATCATGTCCAATGCGGCGACGCTGGCCGGTCATGTCCATGTTGAAGATTATGCCATCATCGGCGGTATGACCGGCATTCACCAGTTTTCCCGCATTGGCGCTCACTGTATCATCGGTGGGGCTTCGGCATCCAATAAGGATGTGCCGCCCTATACCAAAGCCGCCGGCAACCATGCCCGGTTGTTCGGATTGAATTCCATCGGTTTGCAGAGGAGGGGGTTTCCGGAAGAAACAATCAGGGCTTTGAAACAAGCCTACCGTATCATCTTCCGTTCCAAGCTTCTTTTAAAAGATGCACTGAGCAAGGTGGAAAGTGAAGTGGCTGACTTCCCGGAAGTGCGCCATTTCGTTCAGTTTATCAAAGAATCGGAAAGAGGCGTCTGCCGCTAATCAAATATGGAAAAACAAAAAATCAGAATAGGCGTTGTCGGCATCGGTCATCTGGGCAATTACCATCTCCAGAAATATGCGAAGCTGGAAAACGCGCAGATTGTTGCCGTTGTTGATCCGGTTGCCGAAAAAGCGGCCAAGGCCGCTGCTCTTTACAATTGTTCCGTTCTGGCCAGTCATCTGGATATGCCGGGCAAGGTTGACGCTGTAAGCATTGCGGTACCGACAGGCCAGCACTATCTTGTTGCCAGAGATTTATTAGCCGGGGGAATTGATGTCCTGATAGAAAAACCGATCTGTTCTACACTGAAAGAAGCAGATGAATTGATTGCGCTGGCGCGGAAAAACAAATTGATTCTGCAAGTCGGCTTTGTGGAAAGGTTTAATCCGGCTGTGATGGCTCTGGGGAAAGTTATTCAGAAGCCGATGTTTATCGAGGCTCATCGCCTTCATCCCTTTTTCGAGAGGGGGACCGATGTTGATGTGATTCTGGATTTGATGATTCATGATCTGGACATCATCCTGAAATTTGTCAACTCGCCTCTGGCCGGCGTGGAAGCAGTGGGTATTCCTGTTCTTTCGCAGAAAATTGATATCTCCAATGTGCGGCTTACTTTTGCAACCGGCTGCGTCGCCAATATTACTGCCAGCCGCATCAGCGCCAAAACCATGCAGAAAATACGTTTCTTCGGAATTGAGGGATACCATTCCGTAGACTGCCAGAAAAGGGAAATTCTTTCTCTGGGGAAACGCAAAAGCGAAACGGGACAGGTGGATATTTTTCAAAATCAAGTCGAAGTCGGCAGCCATGACCCTCTGGAAGAAGAAATCCGTTCCTTTCTGCATTCCGTCGTCAACAGGACCGATCCGGAAGCCTGCGGGGAGGAAGCCCGCAAATCACTGGCTCTGGCCATTGACATCATACAGAAAATGAAAACAGCTGAGGTTGTCTGATAATGATTCCCATGGTAGATCTCAAAAGGCAGTACCATGCCTTGAAAACGGAAATAGACGCCGCCGTCGCGGATGTGCTGGAACAAACTCAATTCATTTTGGGTCCTAACGTTGCTAACCTCGAAAATGAAGTTGCCGCTTACCACGGCTTGCCTTATGCGATAGGCGTCGCCAATGGCACGGACGCCCTGCTTTTGGCGCTGCGCGCCTGCGGGATTAAAGCAGGCGATGAAGTCATTACGACACCCTTCACTTTCATCGCGACGGCGGAAGTGGTCGCCGAATTGAATGCAAAACCGGTATTTGCTGATATCCGCCCCGATACTTTTAATATTGATTCCCGGCTTATCGAAGAAAAAATTACAAAAAAAACAAAAGCTATTATTCCCGTGCATTTATTCGGTCAGGCGGCGGATATGAAGACGATAATGGAAATCGCCGGCAAATACCAACTGAAAGTCATTGAAGACTGCGCGCAGGCTTTTGGCGCCAGATATCAGGGACAACTTACCGGGACAATCGGCGATGCCGGATGTTTCAGCTTTTTCCCCAGCAAAAACCTGGGTGGTTACGGCGACGGCGGTATGGTTATCACGCAAAACGAAGACATCGCCCGACAGATAAAAATGCTGCGTAATCACGGCAGCTCTGTGCGTTACCATCATGCGGCTGTGGGGTATAACAGCCGGCTGGATGAAATTCAGGCCGCCATCCTTCGCGTCAAACTCCAGAGAATTAATCAGTATAACGCCTCCCGCAGGCGCAATGCCGCAGCTTATTGCAAAGCAATGGACAACAATAAAAATATTATTCTGCCGACGGAGGCTGCCGGATGTGAACATGTCTATCATCAATTTACGATTCGCTCCGGGAATCGCGATGCTCTGGCCGAAGCGCTGAAGGAAAATAATATTGCCTCGGCTGTTTATTATCCGGTGCCGTTGCATCAACAGGAAGTCTTTGTAAAAATATACGGTCAGTCCGCAAAATTGGCACAGAGCGAAAGTTGTGCCGGTGAAGTTATTTCCCTGCCGATGTTTCCGGAGCTGACCTACGAAGAAATCCGGTTCATTGCCGATGTGATTAACCATGTCTCCTGAAGCGGCTAAAAAAATAATGATTATTGCCGGGGAGGCCTCCGGCGACATGCACGGTGCCAGCCTGGTGCGCGAAATGCATAAGCTGGATTCCTCATTGGCTTTTTTCGGCATCGGCGGCAATCGTTTGGAAGAAGCGGGAGTAAAGCTGCTCGCACATGCCTCGGAAATAGCGGTTGTCGGTCTGACGGAAGTTATTGCCAAAATAAGCAGTATTCGTAAAATAGCGAAAAATCTCAAGCGCGCAATGGACGAACTCCGTCCCGAATTGTTGATTTTGATTGATTTTCCCGATTTCAATCTGAACATTGCCGCGCGCGCCGCCAAAAAAAGAAATATCAGGATTTTCTATTATATCAGCCCGCAAGTCTGGGCGTGGCGCAAAAGCAGAATTAATCAAATCAAAAAATTAGTTGATAAAATGGCCGTCATCCTGCCTTTTGAAGTCGCAACGTATGCCCAAAAAGGATTTGCTGTTGATTATGTCGGCCATCCTCTGTTGGATATGGTGAAAATGGATTATTCGCGGGATCACGCCCTTAATCAATTGAACCTGCCGGCGGATAAAACGACGGTTGCCCTTTTACCGGGAAGCAGGATGTCCGAAGTTAACAAACTACTGCCGGAAATGATTAAGGCGGCGGACATCATGAGGAGTGCGCGGCCGGAGATTCAGTTCATCCTGCCCCTGGCCGATATGCTCGAAGAAAAAATAATCACCGACATGATTGACGGATATCGGGTGCCGGTGAAAGTTATCAATGGCCGGACCTATGATGTTATCACCTGTGCTGATCTGGCCATTGTGGCTTCCGGCACGGCGACGCTGGAAACCGGTCTTTTGGGAGTGCCGATGGTGATTGTTTACAAAATGTCTCCAATTTCATATTTTGTCGGCAGACTCATCGTTGATGTTAAAAATATCGGTCTGGTTAATATTGTGGCGGGAAAAACCATCGTGCCGGAATTAATTCAGGATGAAGCCAATGCCGGGCGGATTGCCGCAGAGGCTCTGGACATAATTAACGATCCGGAAAAACAAAAACGGATAAAAAGTGAACTGCAATCCCTGCGCGCTAAAATGGGCAACCCCGGAGCAGCATTAAGAGCTGCCAAACTGGCCGTTGATATGTTATAGAGGAAATCATGGAAATATTTAAACGACTTTTGCGACTGGCCAGGCCTTATTACTGGCGCTTTACTTTTGCCATGATTTGTATGCTGATAGCCGGAGGCCTGCAATCATCGCTGGCGGTTTTGGTTAAACCTGTGCTGGATGATATTTTTCTCGGTAAAAACGCCACCGCTTTGCAATGGATTCCGCTGGCTGTTATTGGAATTTTTCTGCTGAAAGGCGCTTGCAATTACGGCCAGACAATCTTGATGAGCTTTATCGGGTTGCGCATTGTCACTAATTTGCGCAATCAATTATACGATCAGATACAGAAGCAATCACTGGCTTTTTTTACTCAGCATCCGACAGGCATACTCATGTCCCGCATCACCAATGATGTTGTTTCCATTCAGGCCGCGTCATCGGAAGCGGTTACCAGTCTGATTAAGGATACTTTCACGCTCGTTTCGCTGATCGGCGTCATTTTTTACACGGACTGGAAACTGGCCATTGTCGCCATGATTGTTTTCCCTCTCACCATCTATCCGATATCCCGGCTGGGAAAAAAAATGCGAAAGGTGGCGACATCAACCCAGGTAACCATGGGAACGCTGAGCTCTCTTTTACAGGAAACGATTTCCGGAACACGCATAGTTAAAGCATTCGGCATGGAAAAATATGAAAATGAACGTTTTGCCGCGGAAAATGAACGGCTTTTCAAATTCAATATGAAAGCGGTTTCCGTCAACGCCATCTCACACCCGCTGATGGAATTCCTGGGCGGCCTGGGCATCGCGGCCGTTATTTTTTACGGCGGTTACAATGTTGTCCAGGGCAATTCCACGCCCGGAACTTTCTTTTCGTTTCTGGCGGCGCTGCTGATGCTCTATGAGCCTGTAAAGAGATTGACGAATGTCAATAACACCATCAATCAGGGGATTGCCGGAGCGGAACGCGTCTTTGCCATAATTGACAGGGTGCCGGATATTGCCGACAAGCCTGCCGCCGTTGAGCTGCCGGTAATTACGCAGGGCATTGATATAGAAAATGTAACCTTCTGCTATGAAAAAACGCCAGTTCTGCGGAATATCAACCTCTCCATCAGAGCCGGCGAAGTTGTTGCTTTTGTCGGAATGAGCGGTGGCGGAAAAACATCGCTGGTTAATCTGATACCCCGGTTTTATGATGTTACGTCGGGCCGTATTCTGATTGACGGCCATGATATCCGTGAAGTATCCCTGCAATCGCTGCGCAGCCGGATTGCCATCGTCACCCAGCAGACGATTCTTTTTAACGATTCCGTCAGAAACAACATTGCCTACGGCGATATTGAACGCACCGAAGAAGATATTATCAATGCCGCCCGCGCCGCCAACGCCCACAACTTCATTATGAAGCTGCCCCACGGATATGACACCAATATCGGCGAGCTGGGCACCAAGCTCTCCGGCGGGGAAAAACAGCGCATTTCCATTGCGCGGGCACTGTTGAAAGACGCGCCGATTTTAATTCTGGACGAGGCGACATCCTCACTGGATACGGAAGCGGAAATTGAAGTTCAGGAGGCCCTCGATAATCTGATGAAAGGGCGAACCACGCTGGTTATCGCCCACAGACTTTCGACAATTCGCAATGCCGACAGAATAATCGCTCTCGTTAACGGCGAAATTATCGAAGAAGGAAATCACGAAACCCTGCTGGCGAAAAAGGGCGAATATTACAGGCTTTACAATTTACAGTTCAAAGATGAAGGAAGCAATCCGACAAATGGTGAATTGGCAAAGGATATGGAATGATGACGGAAGCGGCATCCTCTTGCGCCCGGTTAAGGCCATTGCCTATGCCTTATCGCTGTTTTATCATCTGGTGATAAATCTCCGCAACCGGCTCTATGACGCCGGAATTTTTCCTGCCGTTAAACTTCCCTGCCCGGTTATCAGCGTGGGCAATATTACCGTGGGCGGCACGGGAAAGACACCCACTGTTATTATGCTGGCCCGACAATTAAGCGAAAAAGGCTGGAAACCGGCCATCCTGAGCCGCGGCTACGGCGGCAGCAGCTCTCATTCGGTTAACGTTGTTGCCGACGGCAAAAAAATACTATTATCGGCAAAAACGGCCGGCGATGAACCGCTGCTGATAGCGGAAACCTTAAAAGACATACCTGTCCTTACCGGAACCAGCCGGATTGCCACAGGCCGGGCGGCTGTGGAAAAGTATGGCGCCAATGTACTTCTTTGTGACGATGCATTCCAGCATCGCCGGATATATCGCGATATTAATCTGGTTTTACTCGACAGCGCAGCTCCTCTGGGTAACGGTTATCTGCTGCCGCGGGGCAGCCTGCGCGAACCGTCCGCCGCGCTGAAAAGAGCCGATGCTTTAATCTTGACCCGTGTTGAGGAAAACGTTCCGGCAGATAATGAAATTGTTAAGCTGGCGCAGATTAATCAAACACCGCTTTTTCGCGGCAGGCATGTCGCCCGCGAAGTTATCAGGAGAGAAAGGGAAATGTCCCTGCCCCTGACTTATCTGGCAGGGAAAAAAGTATGCGCTTTTTGCGGCATCGCTCAGCCGCAGTCATTTAAAAAAATGATTGGTGCCGCCGGAGCGCAAATTGCATCGCTCGACATTTTCCCCGATCATCATCGCTATGAAATAAATGAGCTCGAAGGCATCATAAATAAATTTACAGAAAGCGGCGCCGATTTTATTCTGACAACGGAAAAAGACGGCGCGCGATTGACTGATTTTCCGGAATTTTTAAAGCCGATTTATTTACTGCGTATTGCCATGGAAATCATCCCGGACAGCAGATTATGGGATGATTTTATTGAAGAATTATTGAAAAACAGAACGGTTTGATTGTGCAGATAAACGTGGCCATAAAAATTGTCCGCAGCATTCCCCGGGGTTTGAGAAAATTATCAGCCGTTCTCCTGGCTAAAGCGCTTTACGTTATTTCTCTTAAGCACCGCCTGATTACCATTCACAACCTGACGCGGTCTTTTCCGGAAAAGACGCCGGATGAAATTGTGGCAATCGCCAAAGCCTCTTATCGCAGTTTTGCACTGATGGCCGCGGAATTTTGCGATATCACCGTGTTGAGCGAAGATAACCTGTCGCAGTATATTACCATAGAGGGACTGGAAAATTACACCGCAGCGCGCCTCGGGAATAAGGGGGTTCTGCTCTTCGGAGCGCATTTCGGCAACTGGGAGCTGGGAAATGCCGCACTGGCCATCACTGTAAAACCCCTCATTTTTATTTACCGCATTCTCGACAATCCTTTTTTGGAAAAAAGCATTACCGCAGTGCGTGCGGCGTGCGGCAACTCTTCTCTTTCCAAGGAACATGCCATGCGGCCGATGCTGCGCGCCTTAAAGAACGGGGAAACCATCAACCTGCTTATTGACCAGAATGTCGCCTGGTATGACGGTGTTTTTGTTGATTTTTTCGGCCGCCGCGCCTGTGCTACAGCCGGTCTGGCCCTGCTGGCTCTGCGCACAGCCGCGCCGGTGCTCCCGGCTTTTACCCGGCGCCTGCCTGACGGCCGGTATGTTCTGGAAATAGGCAAAGAAGTGGAAATCATCCGTTCGGCCAACCGCGCTGATGATATCTTGCTCAATACGGAAAAATTCACTAAGATAATTGAAGAAAATATTCGCCGGCATCCCGAGCAATGGTTCTGGATGCATCAGCGCTGGAAGACCAAGCGCTGTCAGGTAAAACAAAGAGGAACATCAACTGAATGCTGAAAGCAAATAAGACATTACCCGGGGAAGGCATCGGGAAAATATTGATCCGGGGGACAAACTGGATAGGCGATGCGGTTTTAACCTTGCCTGCCGTTGCCGCCATAAGGATGAACTATCCGCAGGCGCATATTGCCGTGCTTGCCAAACCCTGGGTAGCTGATATTTATCAGCTCGGTTCCGACGTGGATGAAATCATTATTTATGAAAAACGATTTGATAACCCTCTGGGTGTGTTGCGCCTTGCTCGCCTGTTGAAAGAAAGAAAATTTAATCTGGCAATACTGCTGCAAAATGCCGTCGAGGCGGCAATCATAGCGGCAGTCGCGGGTATACCGCTGCGCGCCGGTTATAATACTGACGGCCGCGGGATTTTTTTAACGCATTCGGTCCGGCGCAACGCCGCAATTAAAAAAGTACACCAGATTGATTACTATCTGGAGATGGTCGGGGCACTGGGATTAGCCTCGGCAGGCGGGCAAATCAATCTGGAGAAAAGAATTAATCCCAACGCGGCATTATCCGTCTTGAAGAAGTACGGCCTGGCTGAGAAAAAAATAATTACGGGCATTGCCCCCGGCGCCACCTATGGCCCGGCAAAAAGATGGTTTCCGCAACGCTTTGCCGCCGTCGCCGATCTTCTTGCCGATTGCTGCGGCTGCGCCGTCGTGATTATGGGCGGTAAATCCGACGATGCCGCGGCAGAGGAAGTGCAGCGGCAGGCGAAGAATGCCCTGACAAATCTGGCGGGAAAGACTACTCTGGCGGAAGCGGTTCATATAATTTCACAATGCAGTCTCTTTATCAGCAACGACTCCGGACTTATGCACATTGCCGGGGCGCTCAACATTCCGACTATCGCTATTTTCGGTTCGACCAATCCGGTAACAACGAAACCGGCGGGCAGCCAATCGGTCATTATCCGCAAAGAAGTTTCGTGCAGCCCCTGTCTGCAGGAAACATGCGCCGGAGATTTTCGCTGCATGGATCTGATTACCGTGGAAGATGTTGTCGGCGCCGCCCGACAATTTTTGACGGGAAAGCGGGTTGCGCCATGAAAAAAATCAGCGCTGTTTTTCTGGACAGGGATGGGACAATCAATGAGGAAGTCGGATATCTGGACAGCCTCGCTAAACTGAAAATAATTCCCGCAGCCTCTGCAGCTATCCGCCTGATTAACCAAAGCGGCATGAAAGCCGTCGTTATCAGCAATCAATCCGGCGTGGCGCGCGGCATTTTTCCGGAAGAATTCGTGCAGACGGTAAACAATCAACTGGAAGAATTGTTGAAGAAAGAGGGCGCCGTAATTGATAAATTCTATTATTGCCCCCATCATCCGACGGCCGGGGAAGGAACATACCGACAAAAATGCTCCTGCCGCAAGCCGGAGCCGGGCATGCTGCGGCAGGCGGCGCGGGAGCTGAATCTTGATTTAACGAGTTCTTATCTGATCGGTGACCGATACATTGACATCGAAACGGCCGGCAGGGTGGGGGCGAAAGGTGTTCTGGTAAAAACAGGTTTCGGAGCGGCGCTGCTCAGGGATGAAGGCCCGGACAAGGCAACTCCGGAAAACAAACCAGCTTTTATAGCAGGCGATATAATGGAAGCCGTGCAGTGGATATTAAAGAATCGGAAACAGAGCAAATGAATATCCTGATTGTTAAGCTCAGCGCCATCGGAGACGTTATTCACACGCTGCCCTCTTTGGCGGCATTGCGTAAACTGTATCCGGAAGCGCATATTACATGGGTGGTGGAAGAAGCGGCGGCGGATTTGTTGAAAAATCATCCCCTGCTTAATCAGGTCATTATCTCGCGGCGAAAAAGCTGGCTGAGAGATTGGCGCAGCGGCAGGATATGCAAGCCGCTGCGGGAAATAAGAGCTTTTGCCCGGGAGTTACGGCGGCGACGTTATGATTTGGTCATTGATTTTCAAGGCCTCTTAAAAAGCGCACTGCTGGTTTTCTTAAGCGACGGCCGCCGCAAATTAGGCTACGATTCGCTGCAGGAATTAAGCGGTTTGTTTTACAATGAAAAAATTCCCGAAGACATGAAGAAGCATGCGGTGGATCGCTATCTTGATTTTCCCCGTCATCTTGGAGCGAAGACGGATAAGCCCGAGTTTATTCTGCCATTCAACAGCGGCGCCGAAGAAAATATAAGGCTTCTTCTTGAAAAACACCAACTGGAAGAAGGGAAGTTTATTATTATCAATCCTGTTGCTTACTGGGAAACGAAACTGTGGGATAATGAAAAATTCGCCGCTCTGGCGGATATGATAAGAATAAACCTAAACAGCAAGGTTGTTTTCACGGGAAGCGAAAACGTGCCCATCTTACAGATTACGGCAAAGATGTCCACGGCAGCAATCAATCTGGGAGGAAAAACATCATTGTCCGAGCTCTCTTGTCTTTATAAAAAGGCTCTGCTTGTTGTAACAACCGATTCCGGTCCAATGCATCTGGCCGCCGCCCTTAATACACCGGTCATTGCTCTTTTCGGGCCGACTGATCCGGCCAGAACCGGCCCCTATGGTGTAAACCACACTGTCATCAGGGCGGATCTTCCCTGCAGCCCCTGCTTTTTAAAGAAGTGCGCGACAAAAAAATGTATGCAGGATATTACTCCCGAACAGGTTATGGCGGTAATTGAAGACAGATTAAAAGGAGGGAAAGATGGCGTTAAATGAGAAACTTCTGGAAATTCTGGCCTGCCCGCAATGTCACGGCAAGGTAAGATGGGAAGAAGCTCTGGGGGGGATAATGTGCAAGCGGTGTAAATTGCTCTATGAAGTGAAGAACGATATTCCGGTTATGCTCATCGAGGAGGCAAAAAAACTGCCCTAAGCCCGGCGCAAATACCCGCGGTGAAGCGTTCAATCCTCAATTTTTTCCACAAATTCGATTTCCCGCGGCACTTTATAAGGCGAAAGATAAATCCGGCAGTGTTTCAGGATTTCTTTGTCATCAGCTTCCGCGCCTGCTTTCCTGACAATTTCCGCCCTGACGATTTCGCCGCGCATTAAATCCTCTTTGGCCGATACCCTTGAAAATTTTACAGCCGGATGAAGATTTAAAACATTTTCGACTTCACGGGGGTAAACATTAAAGCCGCTGGTGATAATCATTCTTTTTTTCCGGCCGGTCAGAAAAATATCGCCGTCTTCGTCCATTCTACCCAAATCCCCCGTGTACAGCCAGCCGTTTTTGATTACCGAAGCAGTTGCCGCATCATCTTTATAATAGCCCTGCATAACATTCTTGCCGCTGACGATAAGCTCGCCTACTTCGCCCCGCGGCAGTTCGTTGCCTTCATCATCAATGATTTTAATCTGAACATCCGGCAGCGCCATTCCGATGGAGCCAGGTTTATGCTTCATTTCCTGTCTGTTAAAAGAACAAACCGGTGAAGCCTCCGTCAGGCCGTAGCCTTCCAGTATTTTTACACCGAATTGTTTTTCAAAAGCCGGGACAAAATCGGCCGGCATGGGCGCTCCCCCGGTGACACAAAGACTGAGGGAGCTGATATCATATTTGGCCGCGTCGGCGTGAAACATCATGCCCAGGTACAGGCGGGGCACCGCAGCGATAAAAGTAATTTTTTCTCTGGCGATGGCGCTGAAAATCGTATCCATGGTAAACCTGTCAATCATGACGATGCTGGCGCCGACTCTGATAACGGACAGCATGTTTACGGAAGCGCCAAAAGCATGAAACAACGGGATAAGGCCGAGACCTTTATCGTTTTCATCTCTGTGGAGGATATCACGCAGCAGAAATGACTGCGAAGTAAGATTTCCGTGAGTCAACACCGCTCCCAGCGGCCGGCCGGTCAGACCGGCGGTATAGATAATAACAGCTGGATCTTCAGGGCTGACAGTGACGGCGGGATTGGTGAAGGGCCCCTGAGCCAGAGCCTTCCGGAAAGGCGAAGACTCGTCAGGAAAATCAACAGTTATTAAGTTACGGCAGAGTGAAAGGCTGCCTTTTATTTCTTCGAAGCGCTTGCGGGAAGATTCCATGCCGATTAATACTTTAGCGTCACTGTTTTCCAGCAGGTAGGCAAGTTCGCTGGCCGTGGAAGCGCTGTTGACGGGAACGGCAACCGCGCCCAGTTTTATCGCCGCAAAATAAGCATAAACAAACTCCGGGATGTTCGGCAGCATAATGACTGCTTTATCTCCCTTGTTTAAACCGAGGGTTTTGAGAAGGTGGGCTAAAGCATTGGCGTTATTATTAAGCTCACGATAATTAATCCGCCTGTCGTCGGAAACCAGGACAAGCCTGTCAGCATATTTTTGCGCAGCTTCTTCTATTAATTTTATTAAATTCATCGGATAGGGCGCCTCGAAAAAAAATTTGCAAATTCTTAACACAATATGGAAACATTTTTCAATACAATTAAAGCCTCCCTCCGGAATTCGCCCGATTGCTGTTTGCTGACGATGTTTTTCCTTGATTGCGGAGGAAGTTTCCCCTATAATCCACACGATGTTTTATCTTTGAGCTTAACATTCCTGAATAAAAGAGAGTTTAAAAGGAGGATCAAATGAAAAAGTATGTCTCTGCGGTTTTTATTGTTTTGACATGTCTTGCTTTCACGGCCTGGTCGGCGGAATTGAAAGTCGGCGACAAAGCGCCGGGTTTTTCTCTGAAAGATTCACTGGGGAAGGTCTATACGCTTGATTCTCCCGAATACAAGGGCAGGGTTATGTCCATCTTCTATGTATCGCCTGATGAAAAAGATTTGAATAATCATGTGGAAGATGCCCTGCTGAAAGATGAAGGTCTGGACAGAAAAAACTCCTATAAAGGACTGGGCATTACCAATCTCAAAGCCAGCAATATGCCTAATTTTATTATTAAGAGCGTTATTAAAAGCAAACAGGAAAAAACCGGGGCGGTCATTCTGCTTGATTATGACTATACGATTTTAAACCTCTGGGGATTGAAAAATAATTCTTCCGATGTTGTTGTGCTCGATAAAGAAAGAATCTGCCGCTATGTTTACAAAGGCAAGCTTCCGGCGGAAGAAGTGACAAAATTAATAAATGTTATTAAGGAATATCAGGTAAAGTAGAAACTTATTGATGTAATAAACTCTCCCCATTATAGAGCGTTTGCAGCACGGATGGGGAGATTTTTTATTGTGAGGAAATAAATGGCCATAATTATTGACGGCGGCAAAATAGCGCAGGATATCCGCAATGAAGTGCGCCTGGCCGTACAACAAATAAAAGAGAAAAATGGAATTGCGCCCGGGCTCGCCGTGATTCTGGTGGGTGACGATCCCGCTTCCCGGGTATATGTCGGCAAGAAAGCGCAGGATTGCGCCGAGGTTGGATTTTTGTCACGTGTGGAAAAATTACCCTCTGATACCGGCGAAAATAAACTTCTGCATCTGATTAAGGAATTGAATGCTGATAAGGCTATTCATGGAATTCTTGTCCAGTTGCCGGTGCCGAAACAGATAAATACGGAGAAGATAATTGAAGCCATTGATCCGTGCAAGGATGTGGATGGTTTTCATCCTTATAATGTCGGGCGCCTGGTCGCGGGGAGTCCCGATCGTCCTTCGTGCACCCCGTACGGCATCATGGAGCTGCTTGACCGCAGCGGCGTTGCCATAGCCGGGAAGGAAGCGGTAATCGTGGGAAGAAGTAATATCGTCGGCAAGCCGATGGCGCTGATG
Organism: Deltaproteobacteria bacterium; assembly: GCA_022703375.1. Classification (GTDB taxonomy): domain Bacteria; phylum Desulfobacterota; class Syntrophia; order Syntrophales; family Smithellaceae; genus JAKLDS01. The sequence goes on from JAKLDS010000019.1 coordinate 21,479, forward strand.
CTTTTGGCGCGCCACGCCACCATCACGGTGTGCCACACGAAAACAAAAGATCTGGCCGCGGTGACCAGAAGGGCGGATATCCTGGTTGCGGCAGCGGGCAAAGAAGCGATGATCCGCGGCGATATGGTCAAGGATGGCGTGGTAGTAATTGATGTCGGCACAAACCGCTCCCGGGAAGGGAAACTGGTGGGAGATGTGGCCTTTGCCGAAGTGGCGCCAAGGGCTTCCTATATTACTCCCGTGCCGGGCGGAGTAGGGCCAATGACCAGAGCCATGCTGATGAAGAATACTCTCAAAGCGGCGCAATCAATAATTGCCGGATAACTCACTTTCTGCTCCTTTTCATGGAAAAGAAACGACTTTATTATATTGACAATCTGCGGGTCGCGACAATCATGCTGGTGATTCTGATTCACCTGGCCGTGACTTACAGCTGTATCGGTATCTGGTTTTATAATGAAGCGCGGCCGCTTGGTTTCTTCAACCATATTTTCTTCAGTTTTTTTCAGTCTTTTGTCCAGGGATTTTCCATGGGAATGCTGTTCTTTGTGGCGGGATACTTTACTCCCCCGGCCTATGACCGCAAAAGCCCCGCCCGGTTTATCTCCGACAGATTCCGCAGACTCGGCCTTCCCGCGCTGTTTTTTCTGCTGGTGATAACTCCTTTAATGATAGCAGGTGTGGGAGGCTCAAACCTTTGGAAAAGCGAAGTTACAAGTTTCCCCGAATTTTACCGGCAGTACCTGCAGTCGGCCGGAATACAGCTTCTCGGCGTCGGCCCCATGTGGTTTGCACTGGCGTTGTTTATTTTTTGCGTTATCTACGCGCTGGGGCAACTGATTCTTCGGCGAAGGTCAGCTCCTTATTCCGGAAAGGGTATCCTGACGACCGAAAACCCGATGTTTCTTATTGTCATCATTGCGGTGGCGGCTTTTTCGCTGCGATTGTTTTTTCCCATCGGTTCCGTATTCTGGGGAATGCAGCTGGGATTTTTTTCGCAGTACATTATCATGTTCATAGCGGGGATTGTTGCCTGCCGCACGAACTGTTTCGCCAGCATGACGCCGGCCACAGGCAGAAGATGGTTGGCTGCAGGGTTGATTTTAGGTCTTGTCGGCTGGCTGATATTGAAATGCTTTACCGCTACCTATGATTTTTCGACTCTTACAATAAAGCCTGTCAGCACAGGCAATAGAATAACCGGAGGCTTCTCCTGGCCCGCCGCTTACTATGCCCTCTGGGAATCCTTTGTTGCCGTGGCCATGACCATGGGGCTCATCGGCCTGTTTCGCGATAAATTAAACTTCAGCAACGGCCTTACGCAAAAATTATCTGCGGGCGCGTTTGCCGTGTATATGTTCCACCCGCCGATAGTTGTTGCCGTGACGATGATGATGACAAACCTGGATATGCTGCCGGTATTCAAATGGGCGCTGGCCGGCCTGATTTCGATTCCGCTTTGCTTCCTTGTTGCGTACTACATTCTGCTGCGCATTCCGCTGCTTAATAAAATACTGTAAGAAAATAAAGGCCGGAATTCTGTTTAATCCGGGAAGCGCCAGTTATTTTGATTAGGTTATAGACGCTTTGCAGCCCTCTATTCTACTGCAGTATGCCGAGGATACGGAATATTTTTTCAAAACGTGCTTCCCAGCTGTGTTCACGCAGCGCCCGTTCATGGCCTTTTTTTCTGATGGTCTCCGCTTCCGCAGGACGATCCAGATAATTCCTGATTTTTATTATCAGATCATCAGTGCCGCGATAGGTGATGATTTCTTCACCGGGACGGAAAAATCTGGCGAGTTCGGGATGATCTTCAGTGCAATAAAGTCCACCGCTCATGGGAATTTCAAAATCGCGTCCTTTGAGGCAAAAAGTATCAGTCAGGCCTGCCACGCCGCCAAATCCGAGATTGATTTTGCTGCGGGAATACATTTTAATCATATCCTCCGTGGAAAGGGAGCCGTTGGGCCAGCCGGCGCCATAGGCTGCAACATTGATGCCCTGCCGCTGCAGCGCTTTGATAACATCAGCGCGGTTGCCGTAACATTGGCCGACAAAAGAAACGTCTATTGTTTTTTCCAGATCGTAAGGCTTGTGAATTTCCGGGTTGGCCCCTTCGGGCTGATAATAGGGCAAGGCGCCTTCGACAACGTACTTTTTCAATGCATCTTCCGTGCTTGTCCAGCAGAGATCAAAGTAACGGCAGATATCCCGCGCTCCCCAGGCCCGGCCGTTTTTCCGTCTGCCGACAAAGTGTTCTTTGTCGTTGAGCGTCAGATTAATCATCGGCACTCCCTGGTTGCGGATTATTTGCAGGGTTATCGGTTCGACTATTTCACCTGCGATATACATAAAAATGACATCGGCGTTTTCCTCTGTAATCCATTTATTAACCTGATTAATCAAATCCTTATTGATGGCCGCCCGGTATTGTTTATGCCAGTTTTCGGGAAGAGGGTTATAAGGGGAGAACCAATCATAATGGCGCACCTTGCCGAATTTCGCAAGCGACGGCCGGAGAGAGAAGTTTTCCCAGTTATAGTGATGATAAAGAGCGATGATATTCAGGTTGCCTTTGGCCTTGGCGCTGGGCAAAGGGAATCTTTTGTTCAGTTCCCGCCGCAGTTCCTTTTCATCAGGGACTTGCAGCCCCAGACGGGTGAGCTGTTGCTGATAAAACTCATCCTCGTGCCGCAACCGGCGGTTATTTTTCCAGATGCGGTACTGATTGCGGTATTTTTTTAGAAAATCATCCATTATTTTTTCTCAAAGTATAAAGACGCGCCCCGTTGGATTTGTCGGCGCGGCCGTTCATCATATTCAAAACATGGCCGGCATCAATTGCCGGCAGGGAAAATTTATTGGCCGCATCCACACAAATAAGCAGCGCCCCCACCCCGGCGCCCGCCAAACATAAATCGGTATCCGGCGCTATTTTATTTAATATATCAGTGCTGTATTCCTGCCAGCGTGTTGCCGCGTATTCGGCGGGAATGGGTACATAATCGAGCCGCGGAAAGCTACCCTGAAGGGCAAACCATTCCCGACAGGATTTTTCGTTATATTCGGAATTTAAAATACATATTCTTTTACCATTGACGGCTGCGGCAAAGGCGGCGGAAGTCAGGTAAGCATAAACAACATAAAAAGGCAGATAATTTCCGGAGTGCAAAGCAATGCCGGCGGAATTTAAAAAATTGAGAAAGTCATTTGCCGATGAATCTTTTTTTGCTTTCCCGATGGGGAAAAACCCCCGGGCATTAGTGTTGGAATTGGTGGGGCAAACGAGGGGCGCGAATAATCCGGCAACGGCCAGAGATTGCATATTCCTGATGTGCAGGGGGATGACTTTTTCGATGGCAGCAACTGATTCGGCCTGTTTGTAAAGTCCGTTGCAACCCAGCGTGAGGTTATAGAAAGCATATTCCCCGTCGGCAAATCGCACTATCGGCAGTGCGCTGCGCTTTTGCAGGGATGCCAGCAGCCTCTCGTGCAGCCTTGCGCAATATTCATCACCGTTTTTAATGTCATTGGCAAAAAGACAGATTTCCTGCTCCAGTATTGCGGGAGAAAAAATCTTCGCGACCGGCGCGTTATCAATACCGGCAATGGACAAATGGTCAAAACGAAATGATTTTTGTCTAATCAATTGTTCCAGATGATTTTTCTTTTCCATAAAACCGTATCCATAATCAACATTTGTTTTTCCCGGCTACAACAGCGATGCTGTGTCCGGAATAGCATCTGGCAATGATGCGGGCAATGAATGAAGGCACAAAAGCATCTTGCAGCTTCTGTTTTAAATGCTCAGAAAGATATTGTTTTTCCCGGATAACGGCAAAACCATGCTTGCCCAGCAGGTACGTCAGCGAATTCGTTGTAAAGTGATAAAAATGATAAGGTATGCTCCAGCCCTGCCAGTCATCCCAGGTTTGCAGAGCATCATAGCCTTCATAATTGGGGACATCTATCACCAGAACGCCGTCTTTCTTTAACCATTTACGTGCTTTTTGCATATAAACATCCGGGTCGGCCGTATGCTCTAGCGAATGCCACAGGGTAATGACATCGAAAGATTCGTCATGGAGCTCGATTTGATCAACTTCTCCCACGTGTACCGGGATTTTCAGCGCCGTACCGACATATTTAGCTGCATCGGCGGAAATATCAATCCCTTCGACTTCGTATCCGGCGTTACGGCAGGCCAGTAAAAAATAGCCGCGCCCGCAGCCGATATCAAGAATTTTTCCCCTCTTTTTAAATTTACGGAAAAAGCGCAAGCGATGATTTTCCTGTTTTAATCGTTTGGTCATGGCTGCCGAGGGATATGGTAGCGTCTCGTCATAATGGCTTTGAAAATAAGATTCGGCGTAGAGTTTGTCTAATTCATCCTTTTCGGGGCGGGGATCAAGAGTTCCCAGTCCGCAGCCGGAACACTTATAGATGCTCCATTCGCCTTTTTTATAAAGAATGGTGCGGTCGGCGCCGCCGCAGAGAGCACAAATCTCGCTTACTTTTTTCATTTTTTCCGGATCTCCGTTTTGTTATTGCACCGTCTCTTCTGTGGAGCGTTTTCCCTGATGTTAAAAACCGGCCGCGGTTTCCGTCTATGAGTCAGCCATCCGGGAAATCAGGCGATAGCATTCAATCTTATTTTTTAGTCTATCTTTATTTCTGATAAAAGGCGACAACAAATTTAAGGTAGCCAGCCTGTAACAGGCCTTAATCTTCTGCGCCCTTTTAATACGGCTAATTGTTTCCGGCAGATAATGTTTCTTGTAAAAAAGATATTCCGCCTGCAATTTTTTGGCAAAAACGGCAACTGGCGGTGTGGCGATTTCGCTTTGTCCGCCCCAGTGGAGGACGGTGGCATCTGCAATGAAGCCGATGGAGAAACCTTTGTCACGGATGCGCCAGCATAAATCCTCATCCTCGCCATAAAGAAAAAAATCTTCGTCAAAGCCCTTTAATTCATCAATGATGTCTTTCCGGGCAATCATGAAGGCGCCCAAAACGCAGGCGATTTTTCCCGCCAGGGAGGCCGTTTCCCTGCCGGCGTATTTTTCATTTGGGTAACGATAGGAAACCGATTCCTGCAAAGAACCATCCGGATTGGTAATTCTTGCTCCCGCCAGCCCCGTCTGCGAATGAGCTCTCATGTAAGAGACGGCTGCGGCAATTGCCCCCGCTGCGACTTCCGTATCGGGATTAAGGTATAAAACGTAGTCGCCGCGGCAGTCAGCCAGCGGCTGATTATTGGCCGCGCCAAAGCCCCTGTTTGCGGAATTGGCGATAAGCCGCACCTCCGGGTAAAGTTCTTTAACCATGGCGGCGCTGCCGTCGGAAGAACAGTTATCAACGACAAAAATTTCCTTCTCCACGGCAATTGCCGCTCGCAGGGAATCAAGGCATTTAGCCAGCAGGGTTTTTGTATTATAGGAAACAATAATTATGGATATATCCATTTTGCCTCATCGTCAGCCGTATTATCCCGTGCCGTTTAATGTGCTACCTTATTGGAGACGCAAGCCTGCTCCGGGATTGCCTTATCGGACAGAATCTCTTCATACAAAGCCGAGTATTTTTTTGCCGCTTCATCCCAGGTGCATCTCTTTGCGGTCTCCAAAGCATTTGCCTTCATCATAGTTCTGATATTTTCATCAAGCAGTATTTTAATTTTCGCCACAATATCAGACGGCCTGACAACAATAAAACCATTTTCCCCCTCCCTGACAATATCACGGGCTCCGACATTATTGCTGATGATTACCGGCAAGCCCGCCGCCATCGCTTCGCTCACAACCATTCCGAACGTGTCGAAGCGCGAAAGCATAATGAAAAAATCAGCAGCTGAATAAAGCTTCGTTAGTTTGTCTTTATCAACGGCTCCGGTAAAAAAAATATCCTGCCCGACACCCGCCTGCGCGGCTGCTTTTCTGAATTTGTTGATATTTCCCTTGCCGACAACAACGAGCCTGAGATTTCGTTTTTGCTTTTTTAACTCCGCCAGCGCCGCTATTATTTCCGCCAGACCCTTGATTTCAAAATTCATGGAAACAAACATCATAACCGGCACATCAGCCGGAATGCCCAGCTCCTCTCTCATCCGGCGCCGGACAGCTTCACTGCCTGTTAAATTCGGCAGATCAACTCCGGGGTGAATAACCGCGATTTTTTCCTCGCTCACATCGTAACGGCTTAAAAAAATCTCTTTAGTCAACCGGGAAACGGCGACAAATTTCCGGCAATTACCTTTCAGGACAAGGCGCCTTTCCACCCAGTCCGTTGCCATGTCAAAGAGGCTGATGCGCTTGCGGCGGATATTTTCCACCCAATAACGGTGCGGGATGCCGTGCATGGTGAAGATATCGGCAAAAAATATCCTTTCGTGGCTGTGGACAAGGGAAAAATTATTCGGGCGGATTTTTTTAGCAGCGAAATAGGCAAAACTAACCGTTGTTAAAAATTTGGGAAACGTCAGCAGGGGCACTTTATGAAACACCACATTGTTTTCTACTGCCTGACAGCGGTTGGCAAAAATATGATACTGGTATCCGGTGAGCGCAATCAGCCTGTCCGTCAGAATTCTCGCAAACTGCTCGGCGCCTCCGGCCAATCCGTATTTGGGAATAATTACTGCGACTTTTTTCATAAGCTTTCTTTATTAAGAAGACCGGAAGCTAAAAAACGATGTCTGTTCCAGCTTTTATAATATTTGTTGTTGAAGATTTTTCCGGAAATTATTTAACACACATAAATAAAAAAATCATGTTTTAATAATCAGGGTGATGTGTTATCAGAAATATAATTGTCAAGGACGGGAACGCGAGTTAATTAATGAATATTCTGGGCATATCTGCTTTTTATCATGACAGCGCGGCATGTCTTGTGCGCGACGGCGATATTGTGGCGGCCGCACAGGAAGAGCGCTTTACGCGCAAAAAACATGATTTTTCGTTTCCGGCAAACGCCGCCCGATACTGCCTTGCCGCAGGCGGCATCAGCGCCGGCCAGCTTGACTATGTCGCTTTTTACGACAAACCGTTTATTAAATTTGAAAGAATACTCGAAACCTACCTGGCCTATGCCCCCTGCGGTTTGCGCACATTTGTCATGGCGATTCCGCTGTGGGTCAAGCAAAAACTCTGGATGAAGGAGCTGATAAAAAAAGAACTGGGCTACGACGGTAAAATGATTTTTCCGGAACATCACGAGTCGCATGCCGCCTCCGCTTTTTTTGCGTCGCCGTTCGGCCGGGCGGCTTTTCTGACCATTGACGGCGTTGGCGAATGGACAACCACCAGCTACGGAGCAGGCGCTGACAACAAAATAGAGATTTTCTCCGAAATGCACTTCCCCCATTCGCTGGGTCTCTTATATTCCGCTTTTACCTATTACACGGGCTTCAAGGTTAATTCGGGCGAATATAAAGTCATGGGGCTTGCCCCCTATGGCCGTCCTCTATACAAGGATTTAATTCTGTCGGAGCTGATGGATTTAAAAGAAGACGGCTCTTTCAAGCTCAACATGAAATATTTTAACTACTGCGCGGGACTGACCATGACCAGCGGCAAATTTGACAAACTGTTCGGCGGCCCGCCGCGTGAACCGGAATCACAGGTGACACAAAGGGAAATGGACCTGGCGCGTTCCGTTCAGGATGTTACCGAGGAAGTCATGCTGCGGATGTCACGCCATATTCAGAGAGAAACAGGAGAAAAGAACCTGTGCCTCGCCGGAGGCGTTGCCTTAAACTGTGTCGGCAACGGCCGGATTCTCCGGGAAGGTCCCTTCGCCGATATCTGGATCCAGCCGGCGGCGGGCGATGCGGGAGGCGCTCTGGGCGCGGCATTATTTGTCTGGTATCAGTATCTCGAAAATAAAAGGATTGCCGACGGCAAAAATGATTTCATGAAGGCGTCGCTTTTGGGGCCGGAATTCAGCAACAACGAGATTCTGGATTACCTTAAAGCCGGTGATATTCCTTATGAAGAACTCAGCGATGCCGCGCTTCCCGAACGCATTGCCGATTTGATTGCCGCGGAAAAAACAATGGGCTGGTTTTGCGGCCGGATGGAATTCGGGCCGCGCGCGCTGGGCGCCCGTTCCATCATCGGCGACGCCCGTTCGCCGAAAATGCAGGAAGTCATGAACCTGAAGATAAAATTCAGGGAAAGCTTCCGCCCTTTTGCTCCCTCGGTATTAAGAGAAAAAGTCGCCGATTATTTTCAGCTCGACAGAGAAAGCCCCTACATGCTGATTGTAGCTCCGGTGCAAGACGAAATCCGCCGTGAGATGACCGGAGAGGAGGAAAAGCTCTTCGGCCTGGACAAACTGCACATTGTCCGCTCCAGCATTCCGGCGGTGACGCATGTTGATTACTCGGCAAGGGTGCAGACAGTGGAAAGACAGACCAATCCAGTCTATTATAAAATGATTGAGAAGTTTCAGGAAAAGCATCACTGTCCGGTAATCATCAACACCTCCTTCAATGTCCGGGGCGAGCCGATTGTCTGCACGCCGCAGGATGCTTATCGGTGTTTTATGAGGACGAATATGGATTACCTGATTATGGGCAACTATCTGCTCAACAAGGAAAGCCAGCAGCCGCTGGGAAAAGATACTGATTGGCGGAAAGAATTTGAGAACGATTGAGATGATTGCGGAAGAATTAAAAAAAATAAGTTTTGCGAAGAACGACCTGAAGAAATTCGGCATCACGATGGCGATTGCCCTGGGGATTATCGGGGCTTTCTTTTTTTGGAGAAAATGCAATTATTATTACATCCTGCTGATTATTGCCGCTGTCTTTCTTCTTTTGGGCTTAATCATTCCCCGGTCGCTCCATTATGTTTACAAGGTCTGGATGACGCTGGCGATAATCATGGGATTGATTATGACGAAGGTCATCATGTTTGTGCTTTTCTTTCTCGTTATTACCCCGACGGGATTAGTCGCCAGGCTTTGCGGTAAGAAATTCCTCGATATTGAAATTGACAAAAAAGCTGCGACCTACTGGATTAAGAGAGAACACGCGCCTAAAAACAAGTCTGATTACGAAAGACAATTCTAATGACAACGGAGATATTAAATGAGTAAACTTTCCATCTTAAGCGAACTCTGGGAATACCTGAAAGCACGAAAAAAATGGTGGCTGGCGCCCATCATCTTTTTTTTGTTGTTGATTGGTATTATGCTGATTCTGGCGGAAGGATCGGCGGTCGCGCCTTTTATCTATACATTGTTTTGATGTCCCGCCTCGGAAAAGAGCGTAACCATGCCAAATTCGGTTAAAAAAAAGATAACAAATTATTTAATCAATATTCTGTTGTTGACCGTTTCGCTTTGCCTGGTTGCTATCATTGCCGAAATAACGCTGCCGTTCCTGAAAATCCGCACTATTGAGGAGGCGGTATATCAGGCGAGAAGACCTGTAGTTCAGGGGATTTACGGCGCCTATCACCCCCAGCTTTATTATACGCTGCAAAAAAATCTGCGCAATGTCCGGCTATTCTATCCGGGGCAGCTTGATTATCTGGTGGAGACAAATGGGCAGGGTTTTCGCGGACCCGATTGGGATTTGTCTGCCGGGCGTAAAAACGTTGTCATTCTGGGCGATTCTTTCGCCTTTGGCTGGGGTGTGCCATGGGAGCAGACAATCGGAAAGATTCTGGAAAAGGAGCTCCGGAAGACCGATCCCTCCTATCAGGTGATAAATCTGGCCATGCCCGGATGGGATATTGATCTGATTATTCGTTCTTTGGAGTTATATAAAGATATCTTAAAACCGGTGGCGGTAGTTTACGTTTTTTGCCCCAATGACCTGCTGGGCAGCATCAAAAAAATATCGGACACGGAGTATGATATCGCATATCACGCGGCGCCTGGCGATGAAAAGAATTTTCAGGCAATGGTTGCGCGCCAGCAGGAAAGTTATTGGTCGTGGGATAAATTTCGCCGGAAAACATACTTAAAGGCTTATCATGCCCGCATTTTTCGACCTGTTTTCAGCAGGAGAATTCGCTCTTCTCTTAGTGTTGATAAGGCGCCCGCCGGATTCGATTTTGCTCCGCCTATTGCCGCGCCGGATAAATGCACTCTGGACGATGCGCATCAGCAGTTTATGTTCTATTGTCTTAACCGTCTGCGCAGGGATGCCGGTTCCGGCAATCTTTATATACTGGATACATCGGACAAATCAATTTTATATAAAAAAGACAGCCCTGATAACAGAAGATGGATTATCCATCAGTTCAGCAAGGGCAATACGGGAGTAGTTTATATTGATTTTGAAAGTTATGTGAGAAATACGCCTGATGGCCGGAAATTTTTTCTGGATTACGACGACCACTGGTCTGCCGCGGGACATGAAGCGGCGGCCGCACTGCTCTGGAACAGGTGGAAAAACAGGTAAAGTTTATTGATAAAAGGTGCTTGACAGTACAGGCAAATTCGGCTAAAGAACTCAGCCTTATTAACAAATTAAAGGAGTTATGTTTTGGCAACACATAAATCAGCAGAAAAACGTGACAGACAGAGCGTCAAGAGGCGGGAGAGAAATATTGCCGCCAAATCCGCAATTAAAACCAAAATCAAGGCAGTGCTCAGCGCCGCAGAGAATAAAGATAAGGAAGCGGCGGTTAAGGCTCTTAAAATTGCCGTTCCGGCTCTGGCGAAAGCGGCAGTTAAAGGTGGTGTGCTGCACAAGAAGAACGCTTCCCGCAAGATTTCCCGTCTGACTAAAAGAATAAACGCCCTTAAATAAATAAAAAGACAAGAGCTGACCGCTTTTTCAGGCGGCAGCTCTTTTTTATATAAAAACTGTCGGCAGGCATTGAAAACAGCAAGCTCTGGCCGTCCCCTCTTTTGTTACGCTTTGTTATTATTATTTTTTTTTCTGATAAAAAATTTCTCTTCCCATTATAATTGTTGATATTAATGTTTGTTTCGGCTATATTTCATAAGCAGTTCTTATCTGCGTATTTAAAAATCATACGCCAAATTTTATAATCTTATTCAGGAGGGGTGATATGAGAGTAAAAAGAATTGTTCTAACAGGAATTGTTTTTTGCTTTTTTGTTGCGCTGGCCGGATGCGCCAGTGGACCGCAGGTAGCGCCGGCAAAAGTTCAGGTTCCCGCCGATGTGCAGGCCTTTTTTGATAAATTCGCTAAAGATATCGCAACGCAAAAAATGGATGTTATCGGCGCGAATTACTCCGACAAATTTATGCAGAATGGCTTTAATAAGGAAGGCTTTCTTTATGTGCTGTCCGGCAGCATCAGCATGGTAACGAAATACTCAGTCAAACTGACAAAGTATGAAGTGGATAAAAACAATCCCAATATTGCCCACATTGAAGGTTCCGCTGATCTCGGTTTCATGACGGCGGATTTTGTTCCCGGTTCAATGATGATTAAAGAAAACGGCGAATGGAAATGGTACGGCAACCAGAAGTAAAATAAGCATTTTCTGCTGCAGCGCCCCCTTCGGCTTTTAGCCGCAGGGGGCTTCTTGTTTGGTGACTTTTTTCATCGGCAGCAGTTTAGTTTTAACGCAGTAAAGAAGGCTTTTATGCACAGCATGAAATTGCAGGAATTGAAAGATGCCGGCTTAAATACCGGAGAACTTATCGTCAGAATCGGCGCCAATTTTTTAAAAACACCTTACCTTGCCGAAACTTCCAACAGCAAATCGCCGGAGAAACTGACGGTGAACTTCAGCCATTTTGATTGTTTCACTTTTATGGAAACGACTCTGGCGCTGGCTCAAAGCACCAAAGAGGGTGATTTTTCCTGGAAGGGCTTTACGGAACGTTTGCGTTTCATCCGGTACCGGCAGGGTATTATTGACGGTTACTCTTCCCGGCTGCATTACTTCATTGACTGGCTCAGAGACGGCGAAAAAAAAGGAATATTGCGCGATCTGTCCCGCAAATTCGGCGGCGTGCCGCTGCAGAAAAAAATATCTTACATGACAACTCATCGCACAGATTACAGCAATCTGCAGGATCAATCTGAATTCAAAAAAATAGCGGCAATCGAAGCAGGTCTGTCGAAAAAAACTTTGCATATTATCCCCGCCGGGAGAGTTAATTTATATGAAGGAAAAATCACCGACGGCGATATAATTGCTTTTGCCACCAAAGTGGAGGGACTGGATGTGGGACATGTCGGTTTTGCCCTCTGGAAAAAAGAAAAACTGCACCTGCTGCATGCTTCGCGTAAAACAGGCAGTGTTGTAATTTCTGCCAAGAATCTGGAAAAATATCTTAACGAAAATAAAAAATTTACCGGTATCATCATCGCGCGTCCCTTGTAATTATTTGCCCGATTGAAGTTGTTAATGATTGCGGCCAAATTGGCCAGAGTCGGCAATCTGGATAAAGTCAAATATTCGGTATGCCAGGAAGCCATTGCTATTGCGATTATATCCGTTTATCAACCCGCCTCGTTTGCAGAATATTTCCATTGTAAGCTTAGTCAATGCCTGATTATACAATACAATTTAGTGTAAGAAATTTCTTGCCTGGAAGAAAAAAACTGCGAGAGAAAAATTGCTGTATAAAAATGTTTGGCTATTATAAAAAAGACGAATCCGTGCAGGATTCAGGCATTAACTTATTTATTGACAAGGCAATAGCTAAGAGTTGTAGAATTAACAGCCAATTAATAAATTGTTCAATAACTGTGGTCGGCAAATCGGTAAAACGGGGAGAATATGGCGGCTCAATATAAAGCAGATTTTGATAAACTTGAATGGGAGTCACCTGTTGAGGGTGTAAGGCACAAGTATATTGATCAAAATAGTTTACGTATTCGTCTTGTAGAATATTCCAGGGAGATGCCGCTGCATTGGTGTGAAAAGGGGCATTATGGCTATCTCATTGAAGGTCAGCTTGAAATTGAATAGGAAAAGGCAAAAATAATTTATAAACCTGGTGACGGGATATTCATTCCTGACGGCGCTGCTCATAAGCATCGGGGAAGAGCGCTTACAGAGAAAGTATTGGTTTTTTTCATGGAGAAAGCCTAACGTGCCGCTTCAGCCGCTCGCTTCGCTCCGGCTTAGCTTTTTATTTAATTATTTGAGTCTAAAATCCACCCGGCTTGCTTTTACTTTTTCTTTCTGCTCGGCGGCCAGTGTTTTCGGTTCAATAATAAAAATCCTGGCCGGCGGGACTTCGCCTGATTTCAGAATAAGCTCCCTGACATTTTCAGTGCGCCGCGCCGCCAGTTGCCGTAAGTCGCTGTCGGTTATGGTAATGCTAGTCAGGAGCAGTTTTTCCATATCGTCTTTTGTCATTTTCTTCAATTCGCCCTTTTCGGTGCGTGGTTGGGGAAACTTCGCTGCATTGTAAGCCAGCATCAGGTATTTTTCATATTCCCCGGGCTCGATTTGCACAGAATCAAGCGTTTTCGCTTCGTCTTTCTCCGCCAGTTCCTTCATTTTCTGCGCTTTTATTTTTTTCTCCATTTCCCTTGCCTGCAAGCCGTTTTTATCTTTTTCCGGGTCAACAAATCCCTGAATATCCATTTTCAGCTGTGGCCGCTCTTTTAGCGCTTTTATCAGTGTGTTTATTTTTTTCAGATTGGGATCCGTAACAATAGTGCTTCCGTAATCAAATTCTACAAAGCTCAGTTCTTCACCGCCGCCGGTCAGCGATGCCAGCAGGGCAAACGGCGATGTCAGCGCTTTGGTGATGAGGTTGACAAGCACTTTCCAGAGAATGGGTAAAATACTGAATTCCGGGTCGTCCAGGCTGCCTGATAAAGGTATATCCAGATTAATCTGGCCTTTGCGGTCGGTCAAAAGCGAGACAGCCAGGCTGACCGGCGCTTTAACGGCGTCGGGGCTTTCCACTTTGTCGCCCAGCATCAGCTGATCAATCAAAATATTATTTTTAGCGTCGAGTTTTCTTTTATCCACCAGATATTCCACTGCGAAGGTCAGTTTACCTTTGGTAATAGGGTGCCCCAGATACTTGCTTGAATAAGGTGTAGCCGGACTTAATTCAATATCACGGAAATCCACCTTCACATCGGCAAAAATGTCTTTTTTCAGAGGATTAATTTTTCCCTTGATTTCAATAGGTGAACCGTAGCCCAGATTTCCTTTCAGGTGGACATCGGCGCGCGCGTCTTCCTCGGAAGCCAGGCCCTTGACATGACCTGCTATATTAAGCATGCGCACGGAATAATTTGGTTTGATAAAATGGTCGGAAAAATCAATTGTCCCACCCTGAAACGTAACTGCTCCGATTTTAATTTTCCTGGTTGTGTCGTCTTCTTTTGCCACTGTTGCTTTTTTATCTTCTTTTACCGTTGCTTCAGCGGTTGCTTTCTCCTCCCGGACTTCTTTCTTTTCCGTTCCGAAAATGTTCTGCAAATTGAGCGTGCCGTCGGTATTAACAATAACCCGGACGTAAAAATCAGTTAGTGAAATCCCTTTGATATCGAGGAAAAACGGATTATAGCTGGCTTTCAATGATTCAAAATAAAGCTGTTTCCATTGGAGAAAATCATTGGAGTGTGATTCATCAACCACCGCCAGATGCGAAACATAAAGTCTGCCGTCGTATTTAACTCTCGGCACATCCTTTTCCGCACCGGCCAGAAGGAATTTCCCTTCTGTCGAAACAGCGCCCTGCCGCACATTGACTTTTATCTTATCGGTGAAATAGGGCTGAAAAGGCCGAATAGGCAGATTCTTCACTGCAACATTCAGGTCAGCCGCCAGAGGTTCAATGCCTAATCGTCCCTTTAATGCTATCTGGCCTTTCTTCTCCAGCGTCAGCAATAAATCAATATCGCCCTTTGCTTCTTTTTCCAGAGAAAGATTCTTGGCTTTGAAATTCAAAGGGGCGATGCGGATAACCGCCCGTCGTTCAGGCATATCGTCTGTGAAAATCAAATTGGTCGCTGACAATTGTAATTCATCAAGGCGCAGTTGCAGAGGTTTTTTCTGCTGCTCAGGAGCTTTATTGTTTGATTCTTCCGGCTCTTTTTTCTTTTGTTTTTGTGTTTCGGTTAAATTAAGTAAATTAATTTCTCCGTTTTTGTTGCGCTTAATGAACAGTTCAATATCGCGGGCGGTAATGCGCGCCAGGTGAATATCATTATTGAGCGGCTCGGCTGCGGCAACGGCAATCTTCAACTGCGGCAGGTTCAGGATTCTTTTGTTCTGCAAGTCATCCAACACAATTTTCCGCAAGCCGATATCGCCAGATATCTTGACCTGCGGCTCCTTGTCCTTCTGCATAATGAAATTGATTTTTAGTTTGGTGTCCAGAAACGCTGATTGCAGATTAAAATTCAATTTGGCCGGTATATATTTAAGATAATGAGGGATATCCAAATCATTAATTTCCAAATCAAAAGATGTTTCGCGGGAATCCTGAAATGGTTTTGTTTTTCCCTGGAGTACAAAAGGATCGCCGTTGATGACGGCGG
Source organism: Deltaproteobacteria bacterium (assembly GCA_022703375.1). Lineage (GTDB taxonomy): Bacteria > Desulfobacterota > Syntrophia > Syntrophales > Smithellaceae > JAKLDS01. The sequence continues at coordinate 36,933 of JAKLDS010000019.1, forward strand.
AAAATTTCGGCTCCACATAACTTTTTGCATGGTGCTCGATATTGGAAATAACCGGCACAGCCAGATTCATATCGCGCACGGTGTGTTTTATTTTATTGGGTACGTCATTAAAATCAATATTGCCGCCCGTAATTTGAATATTGTTGAACGAGAAATAAAAAGGCTCGCTCTTGGCTGCGGGTGTTTCTTCTTGCGGCAATAAATCGGAAAAATTATAAGAGCCGTCTTCATTGCGGGTAATCCCGACATACGGTTTAACAAGTTTTATTTCCTCCAGAATCAGTTTTCGCTGGAAGAGAGAATAAACGCCGTGCAAGTTGACGTAAAGCTCGTCAAAGGCAGCGAAAGAATTGGGTGACAAGGCAGGTTCGCTGATTTTAAAACCCTTAATCGTTACAGAAAGAGCATAGGGGTTAACATTGATTTTTTCAATAGCCACCGGCCTATGCAGATAAGCGGCCAATTTTTCGACGGCGATTGGCTTAATAACCGCGGGAAGAATGAAAAACCCGATGATAGCGATAAGAACAACACAGCAAAGCAAGCCGATGGCAATTTTTTTTAACAAAGACATAAAATTCTCCTGTGGGCTGATGCCGCCTCGCTAACTATAGATAGAGGCAGCGGCCTTCTGGCCACCGCAGATTGAAAATTTAACCAAAATCAGAACAAGCTTGCCGGCAGAATTATTGTTGCCCGCTTTTCCTGAGCAGATCGCGAATCTCCATCAGGAGTTCCTGGTCCCTGGTCGGGGGAGGGGGTGCGGCGGCTTCCTCTTCTTTTTTGCTTCTCATAACCCAGCCCAGGAACTTGACGATGAAGACGTATAACGCAATCGCGATTATGATGAAATTGACAATTTCACCGATAAATAAACCATAGGGAATATCTTTGCCGCTGATTGTCCATTTCCAGCCCAGGTAGCTTTGCTGGGCGGGCATCAGAACGCTGATGGCCGGCATGATTAAATGCTTCACCAGAGAATCCACTATCTTGCCGAAAGCCGCTCCAATAATGACACCGACAGCAAGATCAACAACATTTCCCTTGAAGGCAAAATTCTTAAGTTCAGTCAAAATCGAGGATACTTTTTCTTTCGGATTATTCATCTTTTCCCCCTTATGTATCGCGATAAATAAATTATTTGCGCCGATATTGATAAAATTTTTACGCCTAATCTTCAGATAATTCAATAAAATTATTATTCTGTATGTCAGCTTGTTATTTTATCCAGGCAGCCCGGCGTTAAATCCTTTTAATATGCATTTACAGTTTGCAGACACGCGCTTGAACTAATTGAATAATTGCGCTAATGAATAACCAAGCAGGTTTGCAGCAAAGCCGCATAATAAATAATCCGTTAATCGGCAGAAAATTATCAAGAGGCCGCAATTTTGAGAAAAATAATTACAGACAGCATCAATACCGATATCGAGCCCTTACGCCGGCTGCTGAAAAGCATCGGGCAGAATGAAAAAACAACAGAGGCCACCGGGCTTACGGGAGCGGCGCGTTCCTTTCTGGTTGCCCTGCTTTATGAACGCGCCGAAAAATCACTGCTGGTAATCTGCCCCGAAGAAAAAGAAGCGGCGGCTTTTGCCCGTGATCTGACGCTGTTTTTGGGCGAAGAGGAAGTTCTCTATTATCCTCCGCTGGATTTTCTCGCTGTCGATATGTTCACTCTACAGAAGGAAGAAGCGCTGGCGCGCCTGGAAGTTCTGGCCGCGCTGCAGATAACGCCCCGCGCGGTCGTAGTGGCGCCGCTGGCCGCGGTAGCGCAAAAAGTCATGCCTTTTTCCGAATTCCAGAATTATCTGCAGATAATATCCACAGGAGATTCCCTGCCCCGGGAAGAATTTTGCCGGAAGCTTATTGCGGGCGGCTACAAAAATGTCGGCCTCGTTGAAGAAAAGGGCGAATTCAGCTTGCGCGGCAGCATTATTGATGTGTTTTCTCCGGCGGAAAAAAATCCGGTGCGGATGGAATTGTTCGGCGATGAAGTG
>JAKLDS010000002.1 GCA_022703375.1 Deltaproteobacteria bacterium
GAAGTGGAAACAATGCGCCGGTTTGATCCCGGGTCGCAGCGCTCCATCGGCCCGGCGGAAACCTTAATCCTGACTCCCGCCAATGAAGTGCTCCTGACCCAGCCCTCCCTCGAACTGGCCCTGCGCAATATCAGAAGGCGGGCCGATACTCTGGCTCTGCCGCGGGAAATCCGTGGCCGTCTTGCGGAAACTTTAAAAGATGGCCTTGCCAATTCCGTCAATCCTTTATTCCTGCCGCTGTTCTATGAACAATATGAGGAAAATGACAGCTTTTCCCGAAACAGGCTCTCCGGTTTATTGGATTATCTGCCCCGCAATACTCTGGTTATCAGGGATGACAAACTGGCCATCGACCTCGCGGCGCGCAATATGGAAAATAATATTGACAAGTTGTTATTCAGGGCAAAAAATACCGGCCGCTTTTATCTGGACAGGGAGAGCATATACCTGCAACCGGAGGCTATGCAGTCCGGCCTTGATAAATTTACCGGTCTTAATCTGACCGGCCTCAGTCTTGATCAGGCAGACGCAAAACCGACGCCGGATGTTTCTTTTCTCGCGCACCGTGATAGTTTGCAGATAAATCCTTCTGTCGGAGAAATCAAGGAAGACGCCCTGCTGCGGCTGACAGTTGACAAGATAAGGGCGTGGCTGGCCGAGGGTATGATGATTTATTTTCTGAGCCCCACTGTCGAAGACCGCGATAGGATGCATCATCTTCTTTTATCATATAACTTGCCTGTCGAAATGGCTCGCGGGGAAGAATCAATTCTGGAGCGGATCAGTCAGCCGGGAAGAAAAGCCGCGCTGATTTTGCGGGAAGGGAAAATATCCGCCGGTTTTGTCTTTCCGGAAATGAAGCTCGTTTTTCTGAGTGAAGAAGAAATTTTTGTTAAAAAAGCGCCGCGCCGCCGCGTCCGTCCCGCCCGGGAAGGATATTTTCTTAAATCATTCGGCGATTTGCAGGAAGGGAATTTTGTCGTTCATACTGATTTTGGCATCGGCATCTATCGCGGCCTGCAAAAAATAACAGTGAGCGAAATCGAAAATGATTTTCTCGTCATCGAATATCTGGATGGCGATAAGCTCTATCTTCCGGTCAATTCCCTGGAAAAAATTCAACGCTATCTCGGTCCCGACGGCTATGTGCCGAAAATTGACAAAATGGGCGGAACTTCCTGGGAGACAGTCAAGGAAAGAGTAAAAAAATCAGTGCGTGAAGTTGCGGAAGAGCTGGTGGCTGTCTATGCCGCGCGGGAAGTTATGGAGCGCGAGGCTTTCTCGCCGCCGGACCGGATTTATGAAGAATTCTGTTCCACCTTTGAATTTGAAGAAACACCGGATCAGGCTAAAGCCATCGAGGATGTCCATCTGGATATGAACGAAACGAAGCCCATGGACAGGCTGATTTGCGGCGATGCCGGATTCGGCAAAACGGAAGTCGCCATTCGGGCTGCCCTGCGGGCGGTGATGGATGGCAAACAGGTTGCCGTACTGGTCCCGACGACAATTCTGGCCGAACAGCATTATGCGACTTTTTCCCGCCGGCTGAAAGATTTCCCGGTCAACGTGCAGGTTCTCAACCGTTTCCGCAGCGCGGCGGAGCAAAAGAAAATTATTGCCGGGCTGAAAAATCAAAACGTTGATGTCCTGGTGGGAACACACCGGATCCTGCAAAAGGACGTGGAATTTAAAAATCTCGGACTGGTCGTTATTGACGAGGAACAGCGCTTTGGCGTGGCCAGTAAGGAAAAATTAAAGAAGATGCGCACTCTGGTGGATGTATTGACTCTTTCGGCAACGCCGATTCCCCGCACCCTGCATCTGTCTTTGGTCGGTATCCGTGATTTATCAGTCATCAACACGCCGCCGGAGGAGCGCCAACCGATTAAAACCTACGTGCTGGAATTTGATGAAACCGAGATTAAAACGGCCATCGAAAAAGAACTGGCGAGGCAGGGACAGGTCTTTTTTGTCCATGATCGTGTCCGCTCCATCTACTCCATTTATCAACTGCTCATCAGGCTTGTGCCGCAGGCTGCCATTGAAGTTGTCCACGGCCAGATGAAACCTGGGGAAATAGAAAAAGCAATGGCTAAGTTTGTGAGGCAGGAATGCAACGTTCTGGTCTGCACGACAATTATCGGCTCGGGACTGGATATCCCCACCGCCAATACCATCATCATCAACCGCGCCGATCGTTTCGGTCTGGCGCAGCTCTACCAGATTCGCGGCCGGGTGGGGCGGGGCAATCAGGAAGCTTTTGCCTACCTGATGCTGCCGCGCGGAGCCCTGCTGTCGCGCGAAGCAATGAAAAGGCTGCATGTCATCAGGGAGTTTTCCGAAGCCGGTTCCGGGTTCAGGATTTCCTATAATGATCTGGAGATGCGCGGCGGCGGCAATCTGCTGGGAGTATCTCAATCCGGCCACGTTTCCGCGGTCGGTTATGAACTCTATACGGAACTGATGGAAAAAACCATCAAAGAAATAAAGGGCGATATAAAAGCCGATGAGGAAGTGCTGCCGGAGCTGCAACTGGGCATTTCCGCTTTCCTCCCCGGGGATTATGTAAGCGATGTTCACCAACGACTGGTTTTGTACAAGCGAATATCGCTGGCCGCCGGTCCTGATGATATCGAACAGATTAAAAAGGAGTTACAGGACTGTTACGGCCCGCTGCCCGGTAAAGCCGAAAATCTCTTGCGGATAATCGGCATTCGCAACCGCCTGGTTCCTCTGAGAATTAAAAAAATGACTTATGACGGCAGGAATTTGTCCGTGTTTTTTCAGAACAACAGCCCGGTAAATCCCGCAAAAATAATCGATCTTTATCGCAAACAATTAAAATCGTTGCGTTTTACTCCTGATTACAAGCTTTATCTGCCGCTACCGGGATTGGATACTGCCGACATCTTTAAGCAGGTTGATTTACTGCTAATGAAGCTTGCCGAATCATCATAAGCAGGGTATAAATAGTTAATTTAAAATTTGTCACGAGAAAGATTAATGAATAAAAAGACTTTCCCTGAACAAGCCCTCGTGGAAACAGGAAGGAGAAGAGTTCTGTTATTTTGTCTCCTGCTGATATTTTTTACAGGCGCTTGCGAAAAAGTTGATTCCTTTTATCGTCCCTATGTGGCGACAGTCAATGGCGCCAAACTTTATCAGGATGAGTATCGGGCCAGGCTGGAGCAGAAAAAAGCCATGCTGCCCGGCGAAGTGCTTTCCCATAAAATGAATGATCTACGGCGTCTGGAAGAAGAAGTTCTGGAAAATATGATAACGGAGAAGTTGATGCTGATGCGCGCTGAGGAACTGAACATTTATATCGGTGACGATGAACTGAAACAAAAAATTAATGAAATTAAGAATCAGTATGGTGATGGCTTTAACAAAATGCTGCAGCAGGAAAACGTGCGTTACGAGAAATGGCTCGATGAATTAAAGAAAGAATTGCTTTTGCAGAAGCTCATTGCTGTTGATGTTAATGCTCACGTTCGCGTTTCGGAGGACGAGGCCGAAGATTACTTTGCAGAAAATCGCCAGAAGTACAGAAATGAAGCCCGCGTCAGATTGTCGCAAATATTTGTCCGTGATTCTGATAGGGCAAAAGATGCTGAGAAGAGTTTGCTAGCCGGAGCCGATTTTGCTAGTATAGCATCCGAGTATTCAATTGGACCGGAAGCTGTTCGCGGCGGTGACATGGGGTTCATTACCAGGGGAATAATGCCGGAGCCGCTTGATGAAATTATTTTCAAGCTGCCGGTCAATAAAATCAGCCCGATTATAAAAAGTTCTTATGGCTTTCATATATTCCTTGTCAAAGCCAGTGAAGCGGCGCGGATGTGTAATTATGAAGATGTCAAAGAAGAAGTTATGTCCAACCTGCGGGCGAAAAAAGAAGAGGATGCTTTCCGGATATGGCTTGAGGCTATGAAAATAAAAGCGGTGGTAAAGAAAAACACGGCAGCGAAAAAAAATTAAAATAAAATAATTAGGGGGATTTTGTGAACTTCTGTAAAAAAACGATCATTCTTGGCCTGCTGGCAATTTTGGTTAATCTGACGGCTGAAGCCGCAGTTATTGATAGGATAGTCGCCGTAGTCAACGATGATATCATCACCCTTGCTGATTTAAACTCCGGCTTTGAGCCCTTTTTAAAAAGAATAGAGGATAATTACAAGGGGAAGGATAAGGATGCGTTAATTATAAAGACAAAAGAAACATATCTGAATCAAATGATTGATAATCTGCTTATCGAGCAGGAAGCGCGCAAACCGGAATTCAGGATAGTAATCAGAGACGAGGAAGTGCAGCAGGTGGTTAAGGATATTATAGCGAAAAGAAATATTACCCCGGAGGCCTTTATCCAGGGGCTGGCCAGGGAAGGTTCCTCCATGGAAGCATTCAGCAACGATATCCGTCAGCAAATGATCCGTTCGCGGCTGCTGCGGCTGCAGCTCAAAAAAAAGGTTATTGTCGGTGACGAGGAAATCGGAGAATATTACAACAAACACAGAGAAGAATACGAAGGCAAAGAGGCCGTGAGGATCAAGCAGATTATTTTATTGCTGCCGCGCGGCGTTGATGAACAGCAGAAAGCAAATATAAGGGAACAGGCGCGGCAGATTCATCAGAGGCTGGAAGCAAAGGAAGATTTTGATATGCTCGCCGCGAAATATTCCCAGGGGCCGGGCTCGGAGCATGGCGGTGATCTCGGTTTCATTGAAAGAGGCATGGTAATACAGGAAGTGGAAGACGCGGCTTTCCGGCTGGCCCCGGGCCAGACAAGCGATGTCATTGAATCGGCAACAGGATTTCACATCATCAAAGCCGTTGATAAGCGCGGCGCCGGGTTGAAGCCGATTGCCGCCGTGCGGGAAGAAATAAAATTAAAACTGGAAGACGAGAAAATGGAAAAGAAATATAACGAATGGATGGCGGAAATAAGAAAAAAAGCCCACATTGAAATCAGAAAATAGCAGATTCATAAATCATGAACGCAATCAGAATTATTGGAGCCGCGCAGCACAATTTAAAAAAAATAAGCCTTGATATTCCCCGCGACCGGCTGGTCGTTATTACCGGTGTAAGCGGTTCGGGAAAATCAACCCTGGCTTTTGATACCATCTACGCGGAAGGCCAGCGCCGCTATGTGGAATCGCTTTCCACTTATGCCCGCCAGTTTATCGGGCAGATGGATAAACCGGATGTGGAGCTGATTGAAGGCCTGTCACCCGCTATCGCCATCGAGCAGCGCACCGCCAGTCATAATCCCCGTTCCACTGTAGGCACGGTGACGGAAATCTACGATTATTTCCGCCTGCTGTTTGCGGGAATCGGTATCTGCCATTGCTGCAGCTGCGGCCGGGAAATCAAATCCCAGACAATTGACGGCATCATGTCCGGCATTCTTGCTTTCCCGGAAAACAGCCGCTTCAGCATTATGGCGCCGCTGGTGCGCGGCAAGAAGGGCGAATTTCAAAAAGAATTGAAAAAGTTGCAAAAAGACGGGTTTGTCAGGGTGCGCTTGGATGGCGTCATGCGTGATCTGGCCGAAGATATTGTTCCGGACAAAAACAAGCGGCACGATATTGATCTGGTTGTTGATCGCCTCGTCCTGAAAGAAGGCATCCGCCAGAGATTGCGTGATTCTCTCGAAATTGCCGTTAAACGAGGAGATGGCCTGGTGCGTGTGGTCAGGGCCGAAGGCGAGGAAATACTCTTCAGCGAAAAATATGCCTGTCCCGACTGCGGGATCAGCCTGCCCGCACTTAATCCCCGCATGTTTTCTTTTAACAGTCCTTACGGTGCCTGTCCGGAGTGCAACGGCCTGGGCACGCGCATGCGCTTTGCCGAAGAACTGGTTGTGCCGGACGCCGGTTTATCGCTGCGGGAAGGCGCTATTGCGCCCTGGGCGGGGAGGAATTCGCTTTACTATTTCAATATGCTCGACGCGCTTTCTACGCATTATAAGTTCAACATCAACACCCCTTTCAATAAACTGTCGCAGAAGATTCAACAAGTGCTGCTTTACGGTTCCGGCGAGGAAAATATCAAGTTCCATCACGACCGGCCGGACCGCCGCTATTTTGCCAACCGGCCTTTTGAAGGAGCGATTAAACAACTGGAGAGACGCTGGCGGGAAACGTCGTCAACCGCAATGCGCAACGATCTGGCAAAATATATTGATTTAAGCGCCTGTTCTGTCTGTGCTGGTGCGCGTCTGAAGCAGGAAATCCTGGCGATAACGGTTGGCGGCAAAAATATCTACGAACTCTGCCGCATGTCCATCCGCGAATGTTTCAATTTCTTCGGGCAACTGGAATTAACGGAGCAGGAAAAGATTATTACCGAAAGAATTATCAAGGAAATAAAAAGCAGACTGAATTTTCTTCTCAATGTCGGAATGGATTATCTGAGTCTGGAGCGGGCAACCCTGTCCCTCTCGGGAGGAGAATCCCAGCGCATTCGTCTGGCCACGCAAATCGGCTCCGGCCTGATGGGTGTTTTATATGTGCTCGATGAGCCGACCGTAGGTCTGCACCAGCGGGATAATTTGCGCCTCATCGCCACGCTGAAAAAATTGCGGGACATGGGTAATACCGTGCTGGTGGTGGAACATGATACCGACATGATGCTGTCTTCCGATCACATTATTGATATGGGTCCGGGCGCCGGAGCGCAAGGTGGAGAAATTGTTTTTCAGGGGACGCCCGATGAGATACTGCAGGATGAAACTTCTCTCACCGGCAGATATTTGTCGGGCAAAGAAACAATTGCCCTGCCGGCGAGCCGCCGGCCAGTGGGGCGCGGGCATATCATTCTGGAAGGCGCTACGGAAAACAACCTCAAGAATATTAATATCAAAATACCGGTTGGCGTTCTAACCGCAGTGACGGGGGTTTCCGGATCCGGAAAAAGCAGCATGGTTATCGAAACTCTTTACAAGGTGCTGGCCCGCCGTCTCAACCAGCAAAGCGGCTCCATGGGTAAAATCAGAAAAGTTGTCGATTTAGGTGGTATCGAACGGGTAATCATGATTAATCAGCAGCCCATCGGACGGACACCGCGCTCCAACCCGGTGACTTACACCGGTATTTTTTCCTTTATCCGCGATTTGTTTTCAGGTTTGCCCGAAGCGCGGATGCGCGGCTACAAACCGGGACGATTCAGCTTCAACGTTGAAGGAGGCCGCTGCGAAGCCTGTGAAGGCAACGGCCTGAACCGGATTGAGATGCATTTTTTGCCTGATGTTTATGTGACCTGCGATGTTTGTCACGGCCGCCGCTTCAATGCGGATACTCTGGACATAAGGTATAAGGATAAAAGCATTGCGGATATTCTTGATCTGACTGTCGCGCAGGCGCTGGAGTTCTTTGCCAATATTCCGGCCATCAAAACGCATTTACAGCTGTTAAGCGATGTGGGCTTGGGTTACATCCGGCTCGGGCAATCCGCCACAACTTTGTCCGGCGGTGAAGCGCAAAGAATCAAACTGGCCCGCGAATTAGGCAAGCGAATCAACAGGAATACCCTCTACATTCTCGATGAGCCGACCATCGGGCTGCATTTCGCCGATATTCAAAAACTGCTCGATGTTTTGCTGCGGCTGGTGGATATGGGCAATACCATGGTCGTAATCGAACATAACCTTGATGTAATTAAATGCGCCGATTATGTGATTGATCTGGGGCCGGAAGGCGGCCCGGGAGGCGGGCAGATTATCGCCACGGGAACCGTCGAACAGGTGGCCGAGATGGAAAATTCAACAACCGGCCAGTTTCTGAAAAAAGTTCTGTCTCTCTGATTGTTGATAAGAAAAAAAGTTATCTGCTTAAACCTGATAATTATTACGTAAACCGTTCTCGCCCTGACATTACAGAGTTTTTAAAAATGCTTCGACAATCAGCTTGTCAAACTGTTTGTCGCAATGTTTTCGCAATTCATCGATGGCCTGCTTTTCCTGCATTGCTTTGCGGTACGGCCTGTTGTTGGTCATGGCGTCAAAGGCGTCAACAACCGTCAGGATACGCGCGTTTAAAGGGATATCATAACCGGACAGACCGTAAGGATAACCGAGCCCGTCCCAGCGTTCGTGATGATGGCGAATTGCATGGATTTCATGGTCAAAGAGCAAAACAGGCTTTAAGATACTTTCCCCGATTACCGGATGTTCTTTCATGATGGCTAATTCTTCCTCCGTCAGCGTTCCCGATTTCAAAAGAATCCGATCCTGCACGGCGATTTTTCCTATATCGTGCAGCATGCCCGATACTTTTAATGATTCTATTTCTTGAGGAGGGAAATTCAACACCCGGGCGGTTTTAACGGCCAGCTCCGTTACCCGAATGGAGTGTTCCTGTGTATAGTTATCCCTGGCTTGAATTGATGTTGTGAGTGAATTAAAAGTGTCCATAATGTTTGTATAAGCGCTTTCATAAAGAATTTTATTTTCCAGATTAAGAGACGCTCTTTTCGATAAAGTAACGACGTAGCTCAGTTCCTTTTCGGTAAATTCCACGCCGCTTTTCTTTTTGGAAATAGTGAGAACGCCGAATGCATTGTTTCTGATCATTAAAGGAACGCAAATCAGGGAATTGGTGATTTGATTTTGCTCGTCACTATTCAGCAGTAAAGGCTCTTTTGTGCGAATAACTTCCCGAAAGATGTTGCTGAGCGAAGGCAGAATTACATGGCGGTAAAGCTCCAGAGATGTGCTGCGAAGCGTCTTGGCGTTGAATCGGTTATTTTCCACATCATAAAGAAGAATGGCGCAGTTTTCGCCGGTGACGAGCTTCAGTGCCAGATCAACCATTTCTTCGAAAATCTGATCATTGCTGTCCTTGCTTTTTTCCACCTGATCGTAGATGTAAATACGGGTTGATAATTCATGGAGCTGCTGTTTTAATTTAAGAGTTGCAATACTTTCCTTCTTTAAATCTTCCGACAGAAGCTTTCCTTCTCTGGCATAAATATTGACTTTGTAAATCAACTCATCAATGTCAAAAGGCTTGGGCATAAATTCAACAGCCCCCGCCTTGATGGCGGAAATAGAGAGATCAATATTGGGAAATCCGGTAATCATGATGATGTGAATAGCGGGATTGATTTCTTTGACTTTATTGATGAGCTCAATGCCGCTCATGCCGGGCATTTTGATATCGCTGATAATCAAATCGCAGTAATCCGTCCGGATAATTTGCAGCGCTTCCAGCCCGTTGGCGGCTTTCCGGACCAGGAATCCCGATTGCTGAAGGGCATCGGCGATAAAATCGCGTGTCGCAGCATCATCATCTACAACCAGAATAGTCCGGTTGCCGTGGCTTTTACTTGTGTCGGCAATATTTTCTGTTTTCTGAATATCCGGCAGAGCAACCAAAAATTATCTCCCCGATGGACATTTTTTTAATATTGTTTATTATATATTTCTCATAGTAATTTTTCCCGGTCAAGTTGAATATGCGTTTTCCGGAATCGGCAATCCGGATCGGTCGGGGGAAAAACTGCCGAAAGCGGCTGGAATCCGGCGGCGAAAAACCGTATAACAAAGCGAAAATACATTATTTTTGCAATGAAAGGAATGCACAAATGATCGTAAGTATGTGGATGACGAGGAACCCGATAACAATCGAACCGGCCACTTCGCTTACCGAAGCTGCGTCCATAATGGCCGGCAAACACATCCGCCGCCTGCCTGTTGTAAAGCAGCAGGCCCGTATTATCCATCCGGTGGGCATAATTACTGCCACCGATATTCTGCATGCCTATCCCCCGGAAATTAATCCTTTTGCCGTTGCCGCGCCGGATACAAAACAAGGAGGCATCAGGGCGGAAGATATAATGAGCCGTGCCCTGCAGACCGTTTCACCGGAAACTCCGATAGAGGAGGCGGCCAGAATAATGCGCAATGAAAAAATAAGCACGCTGCTGGTAATGCAGAAGGGCAGTCTTGCCGGACTCATTACCGAATCGGACATTTTCCGCGTTTTTGTCAGTATTTTTGCATCGCCCGGCGGCGGTGTGCGTCTTACTTTCGCCGTTGGCGGTCAGGAGGATGTTTTCCGGATAATTGCGCCGGTAGCGCTCCGGTGGGACGTGCGGATAGTCAGCATGATTTCGGTGGTGCAGGAAGGGCGCAATCTTTGCGTTGTCAGGATTGCCGGTTCAGCGGTGGATGAAATGCTGAAGGAGCTGTGGAGTTCCGGCCACAGCGTCCTTAATGTGCTGCGCCAGACTTAAGGCCGTTTCCCGTTTTTTATGCTTTGCGGAACAGAAGTCATGTTTTTTAGACACGCGTCAACTGGCGGTATTTAATCCGGTGCGGCTGGCTGGCGGCGGCCCCCAGCCTGTTTTTGCGGTCGGCTTCGTATTCAGAATAATTACCGTCAAACCAGAGAGTTTTGCTTTCACCCTCAAAAGCCAGAATGTGAGTGCAGATTCTGTCCAGAAACCAGCGGTCGTGGCTTATCACTACGGCGCAGCCTGCGTAATTTTCCAGTGCGTCTTCCAGTGCGCGCAGCGTATTTACATCCAGATCATTGGTTGGTTCGTCCAGCAGCAGAACATTGGCGCCTTCCTTCAGCATGCGGGCCAGATGAACACGGTTGCGCTCGCCGCCGGAAAGAGTGCCGACTTTTTTCTGCTGATCAGTTCCGGAGAAATTAAAGCGTGAAACATAAGCGCGCGAATTTACCTCTCTTGTCCCGATAGCGATTATATCCCGGCCTTCGGAAATCATTTCCCAGATTGTCTTATCCGGATCCAGCAATTCGCGGCTCTGGTCAACATAGGCCAGTTTGACCGTATCGCCGATGCGAATTGTTCCTTCATTCGGCTTTTCCTGACCCGTAATCATTTTAAAGAGAGTTGTTTTGCCGGCTCCGTTGGGTCCGATTACGCCGATTATACCGCCGGGCGGCAGAGAAAAATTCATTCCTTCGAGCAGCAGTTTGTTGCCGAAAGACTTACGGACGTTCTGCGCTTCGATGACTAAATCTCCCAGACGTGGGCCCGGAGCGATAAAAATTTCCCTTGTTCCGGCCTCTTTTTCCTGATTTTTTCCGAGCAGTTCCTCATAAGCTTTGATACGCGCTTTCGATTTAGCATGGCGGCCTTTGGGAGACATTCTTATCCACTCGAGTTCCCGCTCCAGCGTCTTGGCCCGGGCTCCTTCCGATTTTTCTTCATTTTTCAGGCGGTTCTGTTTTTGTTCCAGCCAGGAAGAATAATTACCCTGCCAGGGGATTCCCTGTCCGCGGTCGAGTTCCAGAATCCAGCCCGCCACATTATCCAGAAAATAGCGGTCGTGCGTTACCGCAATGACAGTGCCCTCATATTTTTGCAAATGGTGTTCCAGCCAGGCCACGGATTCCGCATCAAGGTGGTTGGTTGGTTCATCCAGGAGGAGAATATCCGGTTTCTGCAAAAGCAGCCGGCAAAGGGCAACCCGGCGCTTTTCGCCGCCGGAGAGGATCGCAACCTTCGTGTCACCGGGTGGACAACGCAGGGCGTCCATGGCCATTTCCAGCCGGGAATCAATATCCCAGGCAGCAAGTGCATCGAGCTTTTCCTGCACGGCGGCCTGACGGTCGCACAATTTTGCCATTTCCCCGTCGGACATTGGCTCGGAAAATTTTTCGTTGATGTTGTTATATTCGGCAAGCAGATTGATTGTTTCCTGAACGCTTTCTTCGACGGTTTGCCGGACTGTTTTTGTTTCATCGAGCCTTGGCTCCTGCTCCAGATAGCCGACTGTATAACCGGCCGACAGAATTGTCTTGCCCAGAAATTCGGTGTCCACACCCGCCAGAATTTTCAAAAGGGAGCTTTTTCCGGAGCCGTTTAACCCCAGCACGCCGATTTTTGCTCCGTAAAAATAAGACAAATAAATATCTTTAAGAATTGTTTTTTTATCGTAAACTTTGCTTACTCCAATCATGGAGTAAATTACTTTATTTCCTTCATTAGCCATTAAAGCCTGCCCTCCGTTAATTTCATTACTGTAATGATTCAGATATAAGGGAAAATATTCTGAATGACGACGTTGAAGTTATTTTGAATTTCTTTCCGGCCATTAATGATGCCCATATGCCCGGGAAAAAGCAATTCCAGATCGAGTTCGGAAAAGGCAGTGATGCTTTTTTTCAAAAGGATGCCGCTGCCGCCGGGAAAATCAGTGCGGCCAATATTCTGCGCGAAGATAACATCGCCGCAAAACAGTGCTTTTTTCGCAGGCCAGTAAAGGCCGATGGAACCCGGTGAATGTCCCGGCGCGAGAATTATTTGGAAGGATTGATCTCCCAGCATGATCGGAGACTCTTCCAGCACCAGATTAATCGTTATCTGCGGCACACTGATGCCGAAAAGGCCGTAAAGCTCGCCACCGCCGCCCTTTAAAAAAGCAATTTCCTTCTGATGCAGGGCAATTTTAACCGCAGCGGTATCAAACAGTCTCGACCCCTCGAAGTGATCGGGATGAGAATGAGTATTGATAACGTAACGGATGTCATCTTTTTTAATGCCGTCTCCGGCCATTTGCCGGAAGAGATCCGGCAGATAACGCGCCAGTCCCGGATCAATAAGCGCCTGAACATTGCCGCCGATGTAATAACTGTTGCAATTATTATCGAAATAATTTGTCCATTCATAGACATAAATTTCTTCCGTTAACTTCATAAACAATCCTTTCCGCGACGTCTTTCGGGTATATTCGCAATCAGCCAGTTTCTGATGTCGGCGGCTGATTTCTCCCATCCTTCTTCCAGCATCGGCAGATGAGCAAATTGCTCATAGGCGATATAATCGGCATTCAGGCAATCAGCCAGATGCCGCTCCATTTCTTCCGGCGCCATAACATCTTTCCGGCAGCCTATTACCAGTTTAGGGCATTTAATGTTCTGCATGTTGACCGGCACGCCCTGAGAAACCTGATAACCGGCGACTATAGATTCGGCAACCAGCAGGGAATAAATATCTTTTCTTTCTTTTTCCGGTATGTTGTTGAGCAGCGTTTTGCCGGCCATGAAGAAAGTCGGCTTAACGGGCTTGAAATTCATCATGCCCCACATGGATTTGATAATCATGCCCGAGTAAGGAAGATTCATTTTCATTTCCATGGGAACACCCAGCGGCGGGGCCGAGGCGATGGTTACCAGTGCCCGGATTGATTCCATCTGAGAGGCAACTTTCAGCGCGAGGAGTCCGCCCATACTGTGCCCGATTAAAGCACAATTTTCCAGCCGCAGTGCGACAATAACTTTTTTGATATCGTCAATATAATCTTCGATGGTAACTCCCGCCAGTCCTTCTTCCCGGCTGGACGGTTTATGGCCGCGCAGATTAATTGCGTAGCTTTCCCATCCGGTCCGGGCAAAGTAACCGAGGTAATTGGCCAGATATTTACTTGTGATACCGGCGCCATGAATGAAAAGCAGCGGAGTCGGGAATTTTATTTTTGCCGGCTGTTCTTTGTCAACTGCCAGATTTTCTACTTTAATGTGCAGCAATAATCGTTTTTCCCCGTTAAATATTTTAAACCTGGTTGCCATCAGCGGCCGGCGGCCGGCGCGGCACAAATATCCATAAAAGAATATAGATAAGAAGGCCGGAACCGCCGATTAAAAAAAGCAGAACAAATAGCAAGCGCCATGTCCAGGAGGGCACAGGAGTCTGTTCACCGAGGCCGCCGCAGATACCGGCAATCCAGCGGTCGGTTTCCGATTTAGTGAAATTCTGCAGCCAGTTTTTATCTTTCATAACTTTTCTCCCGGCTTGTCTCAGGTTAATGTTTTTCTCTATCACAATATGCGCCAATGTGCCATTATATCGGTCAATTTAGCTTTTTCCTGAAATTGACTGTTTCGCCGGAGTCGACATGAGCCCTCGCTTAATATTATCAAGGTTTTACCGAGATTGAGAAGAAAACAGTTTCGGCAGATCGAGTTGCCGGACCAGGTTTTTGGTAACGACAATCCTTCCCTCCTTATCAACAATTACAATCATTGGGACACCGACCACATTGAAGCTTTGCGCGACCCGGCCGTCTTCATCAATCAGTGTCCGGTAAGGCAGAGAATTGGCCCGGGAGAAACCGGCCACTTTATCCCGTGATTCCATAATGTTAATATAGGTAAAGACAATTCCCTGCGGGGTATATTTTTCATATATCGCCTTGTAGTTGGGAATTTCCGAGCGGCAATAAGGGCACCATGTCGCGCCAAAAACTATCATTACCTGTTTGCCGCGCTGGCTTTTCAACTGGAATTGCCGGCCCTGCAAATCTTTTAAAGTAAAATCAGGCGCCGGAGTCCTGACGGACTTGTAAGGAATAAAGGGGGCCCGCTCGAGCGCCGCACACGGCCAGACCGGAGACAGCGCAAAAATAATAATTGCCGCAAACTTCGTTAAATATATTTTTTTCATCAATTCTCCCTTTATCAGAAAGATAAACTTCCCGCAGTAAACAGAAAATACTCGGCCGCGCCGATTAACAGCCAGCCGCAAAAATGGTTTAGCCTTGTCATCCAGGCGCCGGACCTGGGGAGCGTGGCGATAATTCCCGAAAAGGTGCCGACAATAATCAGCAGCGTGCCCATGCCCAGCGAGAAGGCGAAAAGCAGGCTCATTCCCATAATTATATTGGTGCGCAGTGCCACATAGCCCAGCAGAACAGCCAGGACGGGAGCTGTACAAGGACCGATAATTAACCCGGAAGCAGCACCCATCAGAAAACTGCTAAAAAAACCGCCCCTTTTTCTTGTACCCCGGTATTGCGAAAGCTTCTGCGAGATGGGCAGCGAAATAGTGAACACGTCGAGTTGCGCCAGTCCCATGAAAAGACAGAGATTGGCCATGATTAAGTACGTCCAGGGAGTCGTCTGCATCTGGCCGAAGATTTTGCCGGACAAGACAGCCGCCGCGCCCAGGATGGAATAGGTGATAGCGAGGCCCGCTACATAAAAAAGTGAGAGCAAAAAACCGCGTCCCCGGGAAGAAGAATGAGCGCCGATAAAGCCTGCGGTAATCGGAATCAGCGGATAAGTGCAGGGAGTAAAGCTGACTAACACGCCGCCGATATATGCCGCCAGCAGCGCCAGGGGCGCCGATCCCTGTAAATACGAAGTTAAAATATCCTGCAGGCTATCCATTATTAAATTCGCTTTCGTTAACTTTGACCATGTAAGTCAGTCCGCTTTTTGCCGGCGTCATTCATTTATCCGCTGGCCTCATCCTGCGTTTCCGCTAAATCATCACCGTCGCGGCCGGCCAGCTTCGCGAGATAAATCCGGCGGGCATAATCCGACAGAGCGGCTGCCGGTAAACTGCCGCCGCTGAAACCGGGCTCAATCGAGGCGATTAATTCCATCGTAATTTCATTACTGGCATGGGTGTTGAAAAGGAAGGTTCCCGGTTTGAAAAGCCTGTCAGTGCCTTTGATCAGAACCAGCGCCAGCGGCGCGTTACAGTAACGGGCGATGCTGAAAACCCCCCGGTTGAACGGGGCAAGCCTGCCGTCGCGGCTTCTGGTTCCTTCCGGAAAGATAAACAAATTGCCGCCGGCCGCCAGATGCCGCCTGATGCTTTCCAGATTTTTCAGCATTGCCTCTCCCATCATTTCAGCGGGCGCGGAGGGAATGAAACCGTATTGCCTCAGAAACCAGCCGAATACCGGAACATGAAAAAACGTTTTTTTGACAATCGTTCGCTGCAGGGGCGAAAGTGCAATGAGCAAAATCGGATCAAGATAAGATATGTGGTTGCAGACGATAATGGAAGATTTAACAGCCGGCACTTTATCGTCAATTTTAAATTTCGTCCGCGGCACAAGAAATTTCGTCAGCCCGAAAAAACTTTTTAAAAAAACGTGGTTGACCCGCTGAAAGGCGGCGGCGCTGTTTTCGGAAAAAATACAGGCGGGAAGAAAAAGCACAAAAAGAAATATCAGATAACCAAACAGAAAATAAAACCATAAGAGTATTGTAATAAAAAAATCAGTCAGGCGATAAATCATTTTTGTCATAACAACTGCCTGTTCAGGATAAATTTCTTATCAACAAGATTGTATTAACCCCGCCGAAAGCAAAATTTTGAATAGCGGCGGTTTTGACCGGTTTTTGCATTAAACTTTGCACATGGTTAAGCATGGCGCAGCGTTCGTCTATTTCTTCCAGATTCAGAGTCGGCGCGATAAAGCCCTCCCGCATCATATAAAGAGTGCAAATTGTTTCTATTACACCGCAGGCGGCCATCGTGTGCCCCATATAGCTTTTCAGTCCCACGATATGGGGATTTGCTCCGAAAACCTCACTGATGGCCTGAGCCTCAATGATATCGCCCATCTTGGTAGCAGTGGCGTGCGCGGAGATTAAATCAACTTCTTCGGGATTTATCTGTGCGCAGGCCACGCCCAGCTGCAGGGTTTTTGTGATGCCGTTCAGGTTGGGCAGAATCAAATCCCCACCGTTATTGTTGCAGGCAAAACCGATTACCTCCCCCAGAATATCGGCGCCGCGTTTTTTGGCAAATTCATATTCTTCCAGCAGCACCGCGCCGCCGCCTTCGGCTACCACCAGGCCGTCGCGCTGATTGTCGAAGGGGCGGGGAGTGCGTTTAGGCTCATTGTTGAAAGCGGTGGAACAGGCGAGCAGGTTGTCGAATACCGCGACGGTGATTGTGTCGTATTCGTCCGCGCCGCCGCAGAGCATGGCTTCCTGCATGCCGAACTTAACGGCTTCATAACCATAACCGATGGACTGGCTGCTCGTTGTGCAGGCCGTGCCGGAAGAGATGACGCGGCCGGTGATGCCGAACATTTTGGTGATGTTCACCGCCGTGGTGTGCACCATGGATTTGAGATAATCAACGGCACCGATGGCCTGATAGTCTTTTTTATCTTTAGCCTCAAAAAAAGTGCGGTAAATATCGCGCTGGGTAAGAGGGCTGCCGTGAATGGAGCCGAAAGCAACCCCGAGATTGCCGGAAGTGATGAACTCCTCGGTCAGGCCGGATTGCTCCAGAACTTCTTTGGCCACCTGACAGGCGTAATAGGAACAGGGCGCCATTGTTTTGCGGTACTGCCGCTTGAAATCGTAATCAACGGGATAATCCACGGTTCCGTATACTTTGGAATGGATGTAACGGCTCAGCAATTCGTCTTCGCGCAAAGGCTTGATTCCGGAAATTCCTTTTTGCAGGCTTTCCACAATCTTGTCGCGTCCGTGGCCGATGGGCGTTATCGCCGCCGCCGCCGTTATCACTACTCTTCTTGCCATGGCCCTAAGCCTCTTTCGCAAGGCCTCTGACTTTGGCCATTTTTTCGATATAGTCGCAAATCTGATTCACCGTTCGGATATCCATTGCCTGCTTTTTTTCTTCCTGTGTCAGCTCGGAGCCCAAAAACCTTTCAATTTCCAGCAAAAGCTCAATGGCGTCAATGCTGTCGAAACCGTAAGTTTCCCGCAAATCCTTATCCATTTGCGGATTTTCAATTTCAAATTCCCGCAAGAAAATGCTTTTTACTTCCTGCTCGATTTCCTGACGTGTCATATTTGGTTATTTCCCTTGCTTTTTTTGCAGTCTTAACAAATATTGCCGCTTTTTTCCATAACTATAAGATAAAGGATGAAGCAGGAAATTGTGGCTCCGGCATGGGCAGACGGGTAATAAAATGATAAGCCTGTTGCTGATTATGCCATAATTAGGTATAATACCAGCCAATGTCCGGAACCGCAGGAATTCCCGTGGCGGGCTTAATCATAAAACTATGAGCTGGAGGCTGAAAATGAGAAAAATCGTATTAGTTTTCACCGTAATGTTTCTGCTGGCCGGAGTTTGCGGGGTTTCCCTTGCTGATGATACGCTGCAAAACATCAAAAAGCGCGGCATTCTCCGGGCGGGTGTGAAGGATCTGGCCCCGGGATTTGCCCTGGCCGATGTAAAAACCGGGGAAATCAGCGGCTATGATGTGGATATAGTCAGGGCTATTGCCCGCAAACTGGACGTCCAACTGGAAATAACACCCGTTAAGGAAGAAGAGAGGATATCATCGCTGACGGAAGGCAAGGTGGATATTCTGGCCGCCACCCTGACGAGGACGAAACAAAGAACGAAGTTTATTGATTTCAGCCATATTTATTTTGTTACAACGCAGAAATTTCTCGTCCGCAAAGGGACGGTGCAAAGATTGACCGATCTGGACGGCAAGAAGATCGGAACCGTCGCCGGGACGACATCGGAGGCAAATGTCCGCAGGGCGTTGCCGTCGGCGAATATCGTTATCTTTTCGGACTATGTGCCGGCTTTTCTCGCCCTGCAAAACGGAGAAATATTTGCCGTGACGACAGACGAGGCCATGCTGGCCGGTATTCTGGCGAAAGCCGACAAAGGAGTTTATGAAATTCCCGCGATTGCCATTTCCCGGGAATCATACGGACTGGGCATCCGCAAGGGGCATAAATCTTTTCTGCAATTGGTGAATCAAACACTCCTGGAGATGGAGAAAAACGGCGAAGCCAAACGGATTTACGACAAATGGTTCGGGGCGGCGAGCGCCCTGCGGTTGGAGAGGAAATTCAAAATCACTGCAAAGTAACAGAAAAGCACAAAGGGAATCAGCCGGAATCCGGGGATATTGCGGAGAAGTATTTGAACTGCCTGGCTGGCAGCTCCCAATCGGCAGCCTAGACCGTGCCGATTAATTTATTTAGCTTTTCCGCCCCCGCAATCTGCCGGGCTGCGCTAAACGATCCCATAATGCTGCCCATAATGCCGGGAGCGACAACGTTTTGTCCGGTCAGATAGATTCCCGGCAGCGGAAAATTATTCAGCGAGGCAATTTTCAGAAGCTGGTCCGCGGAGTGCATCAGGCCGTAGCAGGAGCCCTCCGGGCAGTTGACATAATCGCGGATAGTGAGTGGCGTGAAAACGTCAATTATCCTGGCATTCTTTATATTTCCCAAATCTTGCTGCGCCCGTGCCAAAAGTTCAGCGGCGATTTTCATTTTCTTCTGCACATAATCGTTGCCTCGCCTGCCCGTTTTTGTATTTTCCCACGCTCTCCATTCCCTGTATAAAGACCGCGTAATGATGGAAAGCAGATTATCGCCGTTTGCACCGGGCTTCAGCTGATAAAATATTCCATCCAGAATAGTTCCTCTTTCGTCAGTGTGCAAACGGTAAATATTGTGTTTCACCGCATCGCGGCTCAGGGCGGCAACGGCAACATGAACAGCGATGACTCCTTCAGTTTCCTGCAAGCTCAACACGCGTTGCCGGAATGAATCCCGCAAAGCATTCTCGGCGACTAAGCCAAGGAGGGCTTTCGGGTGAATAGCGGACACAACGGCATCGGCGGGCAGGATGACGCCCGATTGTAATTGCAGGCCGGATATCTTTTCTTCCTGACTCAAGATGCGGGAAGCAGCATCCGATAAAATTATTTTTCCTCCCAGTTCGCGAAAACGGCGCGCCAGAAGATCAGCCAGCTTATCGCCGTCATCCCTGATTCGCCAGCTGGAAAAAAGATAACTCGCCAGCAGCATGTGATGAAAAATAACCGGGCATTGGGACAGGGGAACTCCAATCAACTGCGTCGGCACACCCATCACCGCCCGGAAATGCGGCGAGACGGAGAGCTTGTCAAGGACTTCACCCATGGGCGTGAAGAAATCAATGTTTTGGAAAGGATCGCCCTGGTTGATGAGAAATGCCGGATCCATCATCCGCCGTGCGATTTCGCGCAGATTGGTCATGATAAAATCTACAGCCGCAGTTTCCCGAGGAAAAGATTTTCTCAAGCCGGCGGCAAAGGCGTCAATGCCGGCCGGCAGATCAAAGACAAAATCATCAAATACATAACGGTCAATAACGCCATCTTGTCCCATCTTCTCGAAAAAGTCAGTTACATTGACGCCCAGAATTTTAAACATTCTGCCGAGGGGTTCGTCCGCTCCCAATGCACCGACATAATGCACGCCGACAGGACAATTAAGGCCGCCGCGCCGGTAGGAGCGCAGGAGTCCGCCGGGCCGCGGGTTCTTTTCGACAATAGTGACAGCGTAATTGAGCTGTGTAAGAATGATGCCGGCGCTCAATCCGCCGATTCCGGAGCCGATGATGGCGATATTTTTACCTTCGCAGAAATTATTCCTGGCTTTTGCTTTCATCCTGAGCGGTGTCTCCTTCGATCGGTTGCGCTTCAATCAGTGTCATTATTAATGAATAATTTACCGT
This sequence comes from Deltaproteobacteria bacterium, assembly GCA_022703375.1. GTDB lineage: Bacteria > Desulfobacterota > Syntrophia > Syntrophales > Smithellaceae > JAKLDS01. The sequence goes on from JAKLDS010000002.1 coordinate 20,233, forward strand.
TTCCCTGGCCTGCAATTCGATTCTCTGATAAGAGCTGCCGCCGGACGGTGTCAGCAGAATTCTGCGTTTCAAATTTTTCCACGAGGAATAAAGATTAATTTCGCTGTTTCCCCGGCTATCGCTTATCACATCAACTCGGCGGCCATCCTGCTGCCGATACCGGCAGACCGTCGCTCCTGCTTCGGTTTTTCCTGCTTTTTCCAGCTCTCCCGCGGGCGCGAAAAAAATCAGCTTGATATCGGCAATCAAATTTACCGCGAATTCTTCGGAATCAAAGGGATGCAGAGCTTTAATCACTCGCAGCGATTTTCCGGACTCGGCCTGAAAAAGCACCAGACCTTCCACAGTCATGATCGCGCAGGAAACAAAGCGTAAAGTCGGGTCAACAATCGTTACTCCAATAAGCGCGCCGCCCGCTTCTCCGGCAATGGAGGCTTCGATGGCATGCACAAAGCGGTATTTTTCTTTGGTAAACGGCGCCGGACAAACCGCTGTGTTTTTGGCGGATTGACTAGATGAAATAATTTCCGGCAGGCGCAGGCAGGAAACCGTCAACAACGCCGCCAGGAGCAGAGGGATCAGCTTCTTCATTATATTACCTGAAAAACACTATCGCTGACTGGCTGATTGACTTCCACATCCTTAAATTCAATCAGCGTATAATCGTTTTTATTCTCGGTGATTTTTATGGATTTAATGGTTCGGTCTTTCCGCGCAACGATTATTTCAATTTTTTCCAGCAGGCCGGCGAAATTGTCTCCCACCGGCTTCAGAGTTATTTCCGTATAGGTTCCCTCCCTGAGCGTTGCGGCAAAAGCCGGGTTCTGGTCGAAATGGCCGCTCATCCACGCGAGAACGTCGTTCAGCACAATCTTCATTGCCCGGGCGCCGCCCGTTTGATCCTCAACCATTTTACCGCCGGACTGGCTGTATTTTTTTACTTCACCTTTATAAGCCAGCGCAATGCTTTTTACCGGAGCGACGTATTCCCAGCGGAATGAGGCGGGCGCAGCGTAGTAAAACTTACCGTCGGAAACGAGCGGGCGCGATAATATTTTCATGAATTTTTTCTGGATAAAGCGCGCCCTGATGGTTTTGATATTGGCCGATTCGTCGCGCAGCCGGGCAAAATCGTCCGCAGCGGCCGGAGAAGACATCAGCAGCATTAAAATCAACAGCAAACCGAAGGGAAATATTTTTTTCATTTTTTTTCTTTCATAATTTATTTGAGATACCGAAATATAGCCTTTCGCTTTCTCAGGATAACGCGGCGGCAAGGAGGAGGCACCACAGGCGTATTAATAATACGTCGAGGAAGCCGACGACGCTGCCAACAAAGTTAGCCGACGAAAGCGGAAGGCTATCAGCACATGCCGCCGTTAATCCCGATAACCTGCGCCGTAATATAGGAAGCATCGTCGGAACACAAAAAGCGGATGACCTTTGCCACTTCCTCAGGTTTGCCAGCCCGCGCCATGGGGATAACCTTTTTAATTTCCGCAACCGGAGCTTCTCTGATCATGTCCGTTTCAATCAATCCGGGAGCGACAACATTGACGCGAATGCCGAAGCGCGCCACCTCAGCGGCGAGCGACCGGGAAGCTCCAATCAACCCCGCTTTGGCTGCTGAATAATTGGCCTGCCCGCGGTTAGGCATTAACGCCGCCACTGAAGAAACAGAAACAATCGCGCCTTTTTTCGCCCGGACCATTTCCCGCAAAAGCGGTTTGGTCACATTATAAAAGCCATTCAGCGTTGTGCTGATAACGGAATTCCACTCTTCTTCGCCCATCATCATGAAAAGTCCGTCGGCTGTAATGCCGGCGTTATTGACCAGCACTTCAATTCTTCCCAGGCGGCTGACAAGCTCGCCTACGCATGTTTTTGTTTCTGCCGCGTCGGCAACATCAAATTTAATGATTTCGCCTCCGCCTTTTGCTTCCTGGACAAGTTTTAAGGTTTCACGGGCGGCAGCTTCGTTGCCCTTGTAATTTATCACCACAAAATATCCGTCTTTGGCCAGTTCCACAGCTGTCGCACGGCCGATGCCGCGGCTGGCGCCGGTGACTAATGCCACTTTTTTCTCATTCATTTAATCCTTCTCCTTACTTATTAGTTATTACGACCTCGTAAAAAGATTCAGAGGCAAGGCGCGCATGGTTCGCAGTTCGACTGGCTCACTGTGACATAGCTCACCATGACAGTAATGCGATGTCACCCTGAGCCTGTCGAAGGGCGCAATATGCCTGACCGGCGCATGCCGGGGACTTTTTACGAGGTCGTCAGTCGTCATTCATCCGTAACGCCTGCAACACAATCACCGCCAGTATCTCATCGCCGCATTTGACGGTGCCTTCCACAACACCATAATTATCAAAAGAATAGGCGCTACCGACGCTGGTAACCAGTTTGTTTCCGACAGCGATGGCCGGAACGTTAAACCGGGCGCTTTTAATGCCGACCAGCCAGCCTTTGCCGCCGCTTTTACCGGCTTTTTTTCTCTTCCATCCTTCCACTGCGGCCGCGCTCTGGGCGACAACTTCAATTAAAATAACGGGGCTGACCGATTGGCCGTCGCAGAGCGGCCAATCCCGTTCCACAGTGGCTGTAGTTACAGCCGATTCTGGTGTAATATCAATTATTTCACCAAGCAAACTCATTCTGTCACGGTGCGGAATAATATCCTCGATATTCAAATCGGCCATAAGGCTATCCCTGCAATTTGCTAGGTTGTATCCCGGCATAACACGGCGTATTTTTACATGTATCGAGGAAGCCAGAAAGCGCCAGTCACGCCGACTATGTCGGGATTAATTCGTCCGACTTATTCTGCTCCGATTGCAGAATTTGTAACACATTAACAAAGTTAGCCAAAGAATGCTACTTTCTATAACTAATGAGAAAACGCGCTGTATGTCAACAAAATTAATAAAACCCGCGTTGATTTTTTTTGTTTTTTTGGCTAAGTAAACATATCAGTTACCACTGGTTCAGCGAATTTATGAAAAAAAACGAATTTATCAACTCCTATAACAAACTTCTTATATCGTCAAAAACGCTCTGTCAGAAAGACTTTACTTATTCGGGGTACAGCTACGGCGAGGTTTTTGAACTGGCTGCCGGCCTGAAAAAAATGTTCGCACGCCGCACTAAAGAAAAAACAATCTGTCTTTGCACGGAAAACAAGGCTGTTGTTGCCGCCTGTGTGCTGGCATCGCTGGCGGGAAGCTGCCGGCTTATCCTGCCCTATTCTTTTTCCGCCCACGCGCTGATGGAAATGTACGAAGCGACGGGCTTCAACGCCGCCATTGCCGATAATCCCGAAGAAATGCCGCCGGGAGTGGAAATAATAACTCCCCGGGCCGGCAGTATATCGGATATCAACGCTGGTGAAATTCGTAATCCCGATGACAGCTTTCTCCTGCTTTTTACCGGAGGTTCAACGGGAAAACCGCGCGTCTGGTCAAAATCGCCGCGCAATTTACTCGCGGAGGCTTTTTATCTGAAAGAAAAATTTGCCTTGACGGAAAATGATTTATTCACCGCCACTGTGCCGCCCTATCATATTTACGGCCTGCTTTTTTCCGTGCTGGTTCCCTTCTGTGCTCATGCGCAGGTCTTGCCGGATGTTTACCGGTTTCCGCAGGAAATTATCTCCACCACCAACAAGCACAAAGCATCCGTGCTGGTCAGCGTGCCCATTCATTATCGTTCATTGAAAGTGGAAAATCTGGCGATGCCGACTTTAAAAGTTGCCTTTTCCTCATCCGGCGTGCTGGATCGCTCCGATAGTTTGCATTTCCATAAAAAAACAGGATTGGGAATTACCGAAATCTACGGTTCGACGGAAACAGGCGGCATTGCGGCGCGCTCCATCAGTGAAAATACCGAAAGCTGGAAACCTTTTGATGTTGTGAACTGGCGTGTGGCGGGTAACAGGCTCGCCGTCCAATCGGATTTTGTTTCTCCGGAAGTGGAACGCGCGGCCGATGGTTTCTGCCTCACCGGCGATGAAGCCCGTGCTGACCAGGATAATCGTTTCCTGCTGCTGGGAAGGGCGGACGGCATTGTCAAAGTTGCAGGTAAAAGAGTTGATTTGCTCGAAGTGCAAAACAAGATAAAAATACTGCCGACAGTCCGCGACGCAGTTGTGATTTCCCTGCCGGCGGAAAAAGGACGCGAAAATGTTATCGCCGCGGTTGTTGCCTGCGACCTTACCGAAACACATTTAAAGAAGCTGCTGATGGATATGCTGGAACCTTACGCAGTGCCGCGCCGCGTCAGAATAGTTGCTTCCATTACCAATACCGCAACCGGCAAAATAGACCGCCGCCGGATTGAACAATTATTTCTGAATGATAAATAATATTATTCTTCCGGCAATTAAACATATTAATTGTTTTTACGACGGACGGCTCTGTTTCCGCAATCCGTCGTTTATCAATTTTTGATAAGTTTATTTGTTTTAAAATATTTTATTGCTGCAGTATTAATATTGCGGACTTAGCCGGTTTAACGATCCTGCCGCTGGATGGTATTTAATACCCGCGATAAATATTATTTGACAGCTTTTTTAAATGTTGCTATATGGCAGCCAACTTTTAAATAAGATGCGAAGAAGAAAGTTGTTTATGGAAAAGAAAATTATCACAGTATCGTTGAATGGCTGGTGGTGGCAGAACCAAATCCAGGGGGTTGTCCGCCGCTAATTATTTTTATTAATTAAAATCAAAGCCGTGGAGAGACTCTCATCTTCACGGCTTTTTTGTTTTTGTTTATAAGCCAGGGCCGTGAAGAAATTTCACAACCCTGGCTTTTTAGTGAGACTCAAATTACCAAAGCGAAGCGCATGGGAATTTGTAAGTCGAACTATCCCCGAAGCGAAGCGGAGTGGGATTAATGACACCTCATTCCGAAAGAGAAGCGAAGGGAAATTTGTAAGTCGAACTATCCCCGAAGCGAAGCGGAGTGGGATTGGAATTAATAGGAGATAAATCATGTACGAACCTAATTTTACAGAATTTGCCGCTATGGCAAAAAGAGGAAACCTGATTCCCGTTTACCGGGAAATACTCGCCGATATCGAAACGCCTGTTTCGGTTCTCATGAAACTGCAGGCGAAAGAGCACGTTTACCTGCTGGAAAGCGTGGAAGGCGGCGAGAAGTGGGGGCGTTATTCATTCATCGGTGCCGATGCCGGCGTTGTTTTTCAGGTGCGCGGCGCGGATGTAATCATTAAGGAAAAAAACAGAGTGGCAAAAAGGCCGCACAGCGGCAACCCGCTGCAATATCTGCGCGACTTGCTCGGCCGCTATAAACCGGTTGCCGTTCCCGGTCTGCCGCGCTTTTACGGCGGCGCGGTTGGTTACTTCGGCTATGACATGGTGCGCTATTTTGAAAAACTGCCTGGCGATAAACTCGATGATCTGAACCTGGATGAGGCCGTTTTTGTCATCAGCGATGCGATGATGATTTTTGATAATGTCCGACACACTATCAAAATTGTCGCCTGCGCCTTTACGGAAGATGCCGATTCGCTCGAAGAAGCATACGACGCTTCCTGCAAAAAAATCGCCGCGATGATTGAAACTCTTTCGCAGCCCGCTGTTCATCAGGAAAAGGATGCGGCGGAGGCGAGTGAAGTATCTTTTCGCACTAACATGACGGAGGCGCAGTTTGAGGCTTTGGTGGAAAAGGCCAAAGAATACATAACAGCCGGGGACATAATCCAGGTTGTCCTCTCCCAGCGGTTTGAGGCGGATTACCGTTCCAATCCTGTTGACCTTTATCGCGCCCTGCGCTTTGTCAATCCTTCGCCCTATCTGTTTTTTCTGAAGCTCAATAATCTTATTCTGATTGGTTCATCGCCGGAGGTTATGGTGCGCCTCGAGGAGCAGACAATGGAGCTGCGGCCGATAGCCGGCACCAGAAAAAGAGGCCTCACCGAACAGGAAGACCGGCAGCTCTCCGATGAGTTATTGTCCGATGAAAAGGAGCGAGCAGAGCATGTCATGCTGGTGGATTTGGGACGCAACGATCTGGGGCGCGTGGCCCAAAGCGGTTCGGTGCAGGTGAATCAGTATATGGTTGTGGAAAAATATTCACATGTGATGCATCTGGTGTCGAATGTCCGCGCCGAGCTCGCCAAAGGGAAAGACGCCTTTGACGTAATGGCGGCAACATTTCCCGCGGGCACGCTGACCGGCGCGCCGAAAATCCGCGCGATGGAAATCATTGATGAACTGGAGCCCATTCAGAGAGGTACATATGGAGGTGCGGTTGGTTATTTCAGCTTCAGCGGCAATATGGATTTCTGCATTACTATCCGGACGATGCTGCTCAAAGAAGGAAAACTATATATTCAGGCCGGCGCCGGCATCGTCTATGATTCCGTTCCCGAAAAAGAGCATCAGGAATCGTTGAACAAGGCCCGCGGCCTTTTACAGGCGGCGCAGCTGGCAGCCAGCGGCTTCATTGTGAAGAACGGCAAGTAAAAATTAATCCCCTCTCCCTGGACGGGAGAGGGTGAGGGTGAGGGTGAAATAACGAGATACCCCTCCCCTCAATCCCCTCCCTCCGGGGGCGGGGAAGTTCTCGGAGGAAAATATGATTTTGATGATTGATAATTACGATTCTTTTACTTTCAACATTGTCCAGTATCTGGCGCAAATGGGCGAGGATGTGCGCGTTTATCGCAATGATAAAATTACTCTGGATGAAATAAAAAAACTGAAGCCCGCTGCCATCTTTCTTTCGCCGGGCCCCCGGTCGCCGCGCGAAGCGGGCATTACGGTGGAAGTTGTGCAGAGCTTTTATCAGTCAGTGCCGCTCCTGGGCATCTGCCTGGGGCATCAATCCATCGGCTTTGCCTTCGGGGCGGATATTGTGCGCGCGGAAAGAATCATGCATGGCAAAACATCCATGATTGAAAATGACGGCAAAACAATTTTTGCCGGCCTGCCGAATCCCTTTTCCGCCGGACGCTATCACTCCCTGATAGTCAAAAGAGAAACTCTGCCTTCCTGCCTGGAAATCAGCGCGGAAACGGCAGAAGGGGAGATTATGGGTTTGCGCCACAGGCAATATCCGGTGGAAGGGATTCAGTTTCATCCGGAATCGGTGCTGACGCCGCAGGGCAAACGAATTATTCGCAACTTCTTAAAAATAGCCTCGTGAAAGGAGTATTAATCATGGTTAAGGAAGCAATTGACAAGGCAGTGCAGAAAATAGATTTAAGGGAAGCGGAAATGATAACCGCGATGGAAGAGATAATGGAAGGCAATGCCACTCCCGCGCAGATAGGCGCCCTGATAACGGCGCTGCGGATGAAGGGGGAAACAGTGGAAGAAGTTACCGGCGCGGCGCGTGTGATGCGTCAGAAGGCGACACGCGTCAACGCCTGCGCCACGACAATTATTGATACCTGCGGCACCGGCGGCGATTTACGCAACACCTTCAATATTTCAACGACAACGGCGCTTGTTGCGGCGGCCGCCGGTATTACTGTCGCCAAGCACGGTAATCGGGCTGTTTCCAGCGGTTGCGGCAGCGCCGATGTGCTCGAAGCGCTCGGCGTCAATGTCAGCGCCAATCAGGATATTGTGGAAGAATGCATCCAGCAGGCAGGTATCGGCTTTCTTTACGCGCCGAAACTGCACGGCGCGATGAAATACGCTATCGGCCCGCGCCGTGAAATCGGCATCCGCACTATCTTCAATATGCTGGGGCCCCTGACCAATCCGGCCTCGGCAACGGCGCAATTACTGGGTGTTTACGCGCCGCAGCTCACCGAAATGTTTGCCGGCGTGCTGAAAAACATGGGTACCAAAAGGGCTTATGTCGTGCATGGAACGGATGGCCTTGATGAAGCCACCGTAACGGGCGAAACCAGAGTGGCGGAGCTCAAAGACGGTATTATTAAAACTTACAACATAAATCCCGTTGATTACTTCGGCAAAACCTATCCGCTGGAAGCCCTGCGCGGCGGTGATCCGGGCGTCAACGCGCAGATTATTCGGGAAGTCCTCTCCGGCAAGGCCGGCGCCTGCCGTGATGTCGTCTTGCTGAACTCCGCTTTGGCGATAATGGCCGCCGACAAGGCGCAGGATATTAAAGAAGGAATCAGTATTGCCGCGGATTGCATTGACAGCGGCAAGGCGATTAAGAAATTGCAGGAGTTGATTGAATTAAGTAACAGCTGACATTATTTGTGTCTTTGCGAGCGAATATTAAGAGCGAAACAATCTAAAGGGGTCCTTTGGAAATAACTTATTTGTGCTCAGAACCTTTTTATGACCATGCAACTTCTCGCTTTGTTGCCGAAGCAAAACTCGTCCGCTGTAGCGGACTCAAACAGTTGCTTCGTCGGGCACTCGGCTGCGAGTGCATGGTACCCATAAAAAGCTTGATTCGCACTACATAAGTAATTTCCCAGTGATATAGAATGAAAAATATATAATTTATGATTCTTGATAAGATTATCGCAACAAAAAACGAAGAAGTGGCTAAGGCGAAAAGAAGCCGGCCACTTGCCGAGTTGAAGAAATTAGTAAAAGAGCTTGCGCCCTGCCGGGATTTTACCGCGGCAATCAGCGGCAAGGCCTGCTCCGTTATTGCCGAAGTCAAATGCGCTTCACCCTCCCGCGGCAGGCTTATTGCAAACTTTGACCCGCCGGCCCTGGCGCGGATTTATGAAGCCAATGGCGCCGCGGCGATTTCCGTGCTCACCGATGAAAAATATTTTATGGGGCAGAAAAAATATCTGACGCAAATAAGAGAAACTGTCCAATTGCCGCTGTTGCGCAAGGATTTTATTATTGACCCTTATCAGGTCTATGAAAGCCGGGCCATCGGCGCGGATGCCTTGCTGTTGATTGTCCGCCTTCTGGGAGACAGGCTGGGCGAATATCTGGCGCTGGCGCGGGAATTGGGGATGAGTGCGCTTACGGAAGTGCACACCGCCGCGGAAACAGAAACGGCATTATCGGCAAGCGCCGCAATTATCGGTATCAACAACAGGAATCTGGATACTTTTGTTACGGATATCAATACCTGTAAGGAACTGGTGCGGCATATTCCGCCGGGGAAAATTATTGTGGCGGAAAGCGCTATTAAAAGCAGGGCCGATATTGTCAATATCAGGCAGGCCGGAATTCATGCTTTCCTGATTGGCGAGGCGCTGGCCACTGCGCCTTATATCGGGGAAAAGTTAAGGGAATTATGCGGAGAAGGAATTAATGGCACAGATAAAAATCTGCGGCATAACAAATGAAGAAGATGCGTTGTGCGCCGCCCGCTGCGGCGCCGCCGCTCTGGGTTTCATTTTTTATCCGCCGTCACCCCGCTATATCACTCCCGCCGCCGCCCTCCCGATTATCAGAAGGCTTCCTGCCGGAATTGCTACTGTGGGGGTCTTTGTCAACGAAGCGGCAGCAGAGGTCAGGCGAATAGCCGGTTTCTGCAACCTCGATTTTATTCAACTGCACGGCGATGAGTCGGTTGAATATTGCCGGAATTTTGCACCGGAAATGATTATCAAGTCTGTCGAATTAAAGAATGAAGATGATTTACGACATGCTGCCCGATACAGCGCCGCGGCAATTCTGGTGGACAGCCGCGTCGCCGGCCTGTATGGCGGCACGGGTCGAAAGGCCGACTGGGATCTCGCGCTGTCCATTAAAAAATTCAAGCCGCTGATTTTATCCGGCGGCTTGAATATAGAAAACGTTAAAGAAGCGATGGAAAAAGTCGCGCCGCAGGCACTGGATATCAACAGCGGCGTAGAAATAAAACCGGGGAAAAAGGATCACCGAAAACTGGAACAGATCTTTGCTGTCGTGCGGGAAGTCCGGCAGCAACAAAACAATATGCCATTAATTTTTACGAAGAGGAAAATATAATGAAAATAATGCCTGATGAAAAAGGACACTTTGGCATCTTCGGCGGGCGGTATGCCGCCGAAACGCTGATGCCGGCACTCATTGAACTGGAAGCGGCGTATGCGAAGGCAAAAAAAGACAAGTCTTTTCAAAAGGAATTTGCCTGTTATCAGCGCGATTATGCCGGTCGTGTCACGCCGCTTTATTATGCCGCCCGCATGACAAAAGCGCTGGGAGGGGCAAAAATATATCTCAAGCGCGAAGATTTGAATCATACCGGCTCTCATAAAATAAACAACACGCTGGGGCAGGCGCTGCTGGCCAAACGGATGGGCAAGAAAAAAGTTATCGCCGAAACAGGAGCGGGACAGCACGGCGTGGCGACGGCGACGGTAGCGGCGCTTTTTGGTATGGAGTGTAAAATATTCATGGGTGAGGAGGACATTCGCAGGCAGGCGCCTAATGTCTTCCGGATGAAAATACTCGGCGCGGAAGTCATCCCCGTAGCAAGCGGCACGGCAACGCTCAAAGACGCCATGAACGAAGCCATGCGCTACTGGGTTTCTTTGGTGCGCGATACTTTTTACATGATCGGCACAACCGCCGGTCCGCATCCTTATCCGGAGATGGTGCGCGATTTTCAGTCGGCCATCGGCCGGGAGACAAAAAAGCAAATCAGAAAAGCCGCGGGGCGCAATCCCGATGTGCTGGTGGCCTGTGTCGGCGGCGGCAGCAATGCGATGGGGCTGTTTTATCCTTTTCGCAATGAAAAAAATATCACCATGTTCGGCGTTGAAGCGGCAGGACATGGCCTGAATACAAAGGAGCATTCCGCCAGCATCAACGGCGGCAGGATCGGTGTTCTGCACGGCAACAAGACCTATCTCCTGCAGGATAAACATGGCCAGGTGCGCGATGCCTATTCGATTGCCGCGGGGCTGGATTATCCGGGAGTGGGCCCGGAGCATGCCTATTTTCATACCATCAAAAAAGTTAATTATGTAACAGTGACGGATAAGGAAGCCATTGAGGCTTTTTCCTTTTTATCACTGCAGGAGGGAATTATTCCCGCGCTGGAGAGTGCGCACGCCCTCGCTTACGCCATGAAGATTGCGCCCAAAATGGCGAGAAATAAAATCATCGTCGTTTGTCTTTCGGGGCGCGGCGATAAAGACGCCCAGACCCTGATCGAAGCTAAGTTACTCTAACTTTAATTTCCTCTTTCTGATGAAAGGGGCAAGGAGTGGCGCAGAGAGGATGAAATATTACAGTAAATATCCTATACCAATAGTGCATTGAAAAGGCTTTTCGCAGCCGGAAACATTTTGAACAAATCTACGGCTTGTTTCAGGCGCCTCCAAAACTCATCCGCTTTTGGGCGGACTCAAACAGTTGGAGCCGCTTATCTTCCACTGCGCCTTGATTTGAAGTAAAAATATTTCCTGATTGGCTTCTCAAAACCATTTCAATGCAAACTAAGTACAATGTTTCTCGCTTCTTGCGGGAGGGAATATGAAGGGTTGGTAATAAGAAAGGAATTTGAAATGAGCCGTATAAAAGAAAAGTTTAACTCACTACGTGAGAAAATGGAAAAAGCGCTGATTGTCTATCTGACGGCAGGCGACCCGTCGCTGAGAATTACTAAAGAATTAATTTTCGCCCTGGAAAAAGCCGGTGCTGATATTCTGGAGATAGGCGTGCCCTTTTCCGATCCCACCGCCGACGGGCCGGTTATTCAGGCGGCAGCACAGCGTTCCTTAAAAAACGGCACAACTTTACGGGGCGTTTTGCAAATGGTCGAAGAAGTACGGCAGTTATCACAAATTCCCATTGTTCTTTTCGGTTACTTTAATCCGATTTTCGCCTACGGCACGGAACAATTTGCCGCCGCGGCAAAAAACGCTGGCGTGGACGGAGTCTTGGTAGTTGACCTTCCTTACGAAGAGGCGCCGGAATTGCGGGTATATACTGACAAAGCAGGCATTGATTTTATTTCGCTCATTGCGCCAACCAGCGGTACGGAAAGAACACGCCGGATTGCTGCTGACGCCACCGGATTTCTCTATTACATTTCCATTACCGGCATTACCGGAACAGCGGCGCCCCAAATATCCGAGATAAAAACCGCCGTGGATAAAATCCGCAAAATTACCGGGCTCCCCATTGCGGTAGGCTTCGGCATATCCAAGCCACAGCAAGCGCGGGAAATCGGTCAATTCGCCGACGGCGTCGTCATCGGCAGCGCCGTTGTCAAACTGATTGATGAAAATAAAAACAATCCGGATTTACTGAAAGTTGTTTCTGGTTATGTGGGTGGAATAAAACAAGCACTGCGCTGAACGAAAAGCTGAGCCGGAGAGCAGCCCAGCGGGCTGCGATTGGTTATAGCGGCTATGTTTTCCTTTTTAAATAAAATGATGCGATTCCAGTACCTAAGCCTCCAATAATAACGCCATAAAATCCACCAAAAATAAGTGGAAGCGGCCACATTGATGCACCACCGCCTCTGTATGGAAGAACAAATTCATCAAAAATAATAATTGCGGGCATCACCAAACAAGACAAAATCCAGGCGATATATTCGTTCATTCCACGAAGTCTGAGCAATAATCCAACAAAAAAAGTTATTATTAAAAAATTATTGCTAGCATATTTTACCTTTTATTTTGAACATAACAATGCTTATACGGTCTGTATAAATCTGTAAAGATAGCCTGTCTCCTTCTGTATCACAGGTATGAACCTCAAAGAAAGTTTTGGAAACTTTTTGTTCTTAAATTTATGGAATAATATCAATATCGTTAAATAATAACAACAATTTAAATCATAATTTATACCTGTTCAAAGCCGATTTATACGGACTGTATAAATAAGCTAAAGCCGTACAAAAATGAACAGGCAAAAGCAGTCTAATCTTTACTAATGAGAAACATAGATAGCGGATCATGTTGGGCAAGATTTTTCCGGACGGCTTTTAAATTGGAATTGGCGTAGCAGTAAAGGCAGCCGTGCAGGCAGGTATTGTAAGCGCCGATGTCCACGCTGGCAACACAGCCGCAGAGCGGCCGCTGAGTTTTATCCTTCAAGTCGGAGATATGACGGCCGGAAATTTCACTGATCAATTTATCATCAATACATTTGCCGTGGGTAATGCCCAGACTGCTTAAGTCAATTTCCTCGGCGCAGGTGGCAAGCTCCATATTATTCTTTGCGGCAATCGCGGCGAAGCCCGCGGCAATCTCGCACATCGTTTTTTCCGTAAAAGGCAAAATACCCAGACACCGCAGATTCTTTTCGCACTTTTTGTACATATCGAGAAAACTGATAACGCAGCGCCTTGTCGCGCCGCGAAGTTCGGCCGCCATTGCCGCAAAAGCTGTCAGATGAAAAGAGACGGGCATTTCCCTGCTCAGGATTATCGGGTCATAGCGCCAGATAACTCTATTGGCGTCCAGTTTTCGGGAAAGCTCTTTGAACAATTCGATAAGAAGCGGCTTGGGCGGCAGACCCGGCTCCAGAGTTGCGTCATACGGTGTCAGGGTATATTGAAAATAAAAATTGTAGCCGGAGAGCTCCTCGAGATACGGCAAAATGTTCGCCGGATTTTTCGTCCAGAAGACGAGACAATCAACGACCTCGGGCGTAAGCACTATTTTGCTTGTCTGGCGCGGGTTGAAGGGATTGCGCAGGCAGACAAAGCCTTCCCGAACGCGGTTCATGAACCATTCGGCAAAAAAAGCGGGGATGTCAGTGCGGCGGCTCGCGCTGATAATCATATTTTGCTCATTAAAAAAATTAAGGCGGCTGAATCATCGGATTCAACCGCCTCTTTGCTGTGAGATAGATTTCTGTTATCTGAATGTGCGGGCAAACAGTTCGGAGACAGCTTTTTTACCGTTTTCGGCAAGAAAACGAGTTCCCGTTCCGGCAAAATGGATCTGATCTATTACCGGTTCATCGCCCTTTTTCCGTTCCACCCACTGGGTCTTTTGCCAGGTAAACCAGGCATTGCGCTTTTGATCGAATACATGCAGCGGCTTGTTGCAGAGCTTGCTGAATTCCGCGCCCCAGCCGGTGCCGCCCTTGACGGTTTTGTCTTCCAGGATTTCGCCGATGACGAATATTTCCTGGCCATTGTTGATTTGATACCAGATTGTCTGCAAAATCTTGCGGATCGTCGCATTGTCCGTATAGCGGCGGTTCATCAGTTTGGATACATACTCCAGAGAGATATCGCCGTTTTTCAACTCTTCGTGATTCAGAACGCGCAGGCCCCGGTTGCGGACTATCGTGTGCCCCTCAAATGTAAAATTGACTTCTTCAATTCCATATTTCTCCGCATTTGCCCCGAATTCCGCTTCGGCTCCCTGGGCGCCCCCGCTAAAGAGAATAGCATCTTCCTTATTCATTATCTTTTTCCTTTCTTGTTATCATAAATGATCTCAGATAAAATTTTCAGCAGTCATTTGATATGCGTCTGACATTACGACATCGCTGAACCATTAAAGCACTAAACTGTCAAGAGAAATAATGAAACATGACGAAAAAGGACAGGATAAATCACTAGGCTTCCTGTTGATGCAATTTTTAATGTTTCAGAACATTGTCATTATGAGATTATTGTGATACGTCAAAATATATTTTTGCAAAAATAAGGGAAGAAAGTGAATATTTTTTAATTGTTTGTTCGATAATATCGGCTAATGCTCAATAGTGTTAATTGTCTTAAAAGGCAGAGCCGTTGTAAAATAGACAGATGTTATATTATGGATGTTCGCAGCGCATTAAATCAGGCCGCCCGTGACCTGGAAAACGCGGGGATTCCTTCGCCGCGGCTGGATGCGGAAGTCCTGATGGCTTTTTGTCTGGGCAGGGAAAGGCTGGAGCTTTATAAATACCCTGACCTGATTTTGGATGAGCGCCATCTGGTGACTTTCCGGAGTTTCGTGGCCAGAAGGAAAAAATGGGAGCCGGTCGCTTACATAACCGGTTTTAAGGATTTCTGGTCTTGCCGGCTGGAAGTAAATAAAAGCGTTTTGATACCGCGCCCGGAAACGGAAATAATTGTCGAAGAAGCGCTTAATCTATGCCGGTTATCGGCAGGCCGAAAAATCAGCATCCTGGATGTGGGCACCGGCAGCGGCGCAATTGCCATCGCCATGGCCAAGGAATTATCCCATGCCAGGGTGGTTGCCACGGATATTTCTGCGGCGGCGCTGGCCGTGGCTGCCCATAACGCCCGCCAGGCCGGGCTTGCGGGAAAAATAGATTTCCGGGAAGGAAATTTATTCGAACCGGTTGACGGTTTTTTTGATATAATAATTTCCAATCCGCCTTACATTGCGGCGGAGGAATATGCCCAACTGCCCGCCGGCGTCCGGGATTTCGAGCCGCGCGAAGCATTGCTGGCCGGACCGCGGGGCACGGAATTTTACGAATTACTGATTAATCAGGCGATTGAATACCTGCCGCAGGCGGGCTGGCTGCTGCTGGAAATAGGGGCGACCCAGGAAGCGGCGGTAAGCGGAAAATTAAAGGCCGCAGGCCGTTATGATGAAATCAGCCACAGGGCTGATTATGCCGGCTATCCGCGGGTGATCAGGGCGAGGAGAAAAAGTTAATGGATAAGTTTATTGTTGAAGGCGGCAAGCCCCTGCATGGTGAAGTGAGCATCAGCGGAGCAAAAAATGCCGCGCTGCCGGTTTTGGCAGCAGCCCTGCTCGCGTCCGGCACAAGCACCTTTCATAATGTGCCTGATCTGGTTGATATTAAAACCATCAGGAAACTCCTCTGCAATATGGGGGCCGAAATTGACGGCGACGGAACTGTCAGCGTCAACGCCGGGAACATTACCGGACAGGAGGCTCCCTACGATCTGGTTAAAACGATGCGGGCTTCCATTCTGGTGCTGGGGCCTCTGGTCGCGCGGTTCGGAGTAGCGAGAGTTTCGCTGCCCGGCGGCTGCGCCATCGGGGCGAGGCCGGTTAATCTGCATATCAAAGCCCTGCAGGATATGGGCGCGCAGGTAGAGCTGAACGGCGGTTATGTCGAAGCCCGCGCGAAAAGACTTAAAGGCGCTGAAATTTATTTTGATATCTCAACGGTTACCGGAACGGAAAACATCATGATGGCCGCAGCGCTGGCTGAAGGGGTAACTGTTCTGCATAATGCCGCCCGTGAGCCGGAAATTGTCAATCTGGCGGAATTTTTAAATGCCATGGGCGCGCAGGTTAGCGGTGCCGGCACCGATTTGATTACCATCAGGGGAGTAACATCACTGCGCCCGGCGGAAGCGACCATTATTCCCGACCGCATCGAGGCTGGAACTTTCATGATTGCCGCCGGCATGACCGGAGGTGAAATTGATATCCGGGGTTGTAATCACAGCCATCTCGAAGCTTTGATTACAAAATTGCGGGATACCGGAATGAAAATAACACCGCTGGCCGACGGGCTGAAGGCTGCCTGCGGTGAAAAAATCAACAGTGTTGATATTAAGACGCTTCCTTATCCGGGTTTTCCGACGGATTTACAGGCGCAGATGATGGCTTATATGACTATTGGCAGCGGGCTTGCTGTTATTTCGGAAACGGTTTTCGAAAACCGTTTCATGCATGTCAGCGAACTGATGCGCATGGGCGCGGATATTGTTATTCAGGGAGGCAGCGCCATCGTGCGGGGAGTACCAGCCCTGCGTGCCGCGCAAACGATGGCCACCGATCTGCGGGCTTCCGCATCGCTCTTGCTGGCGGCGCTGGTGGCTCACGGAACTACCGAAATTTCCCGCGTTTATCATATTGACCGCGGTTATCAGGGTATTGAAAAGAAATTCTCCGCTCTCGGAGCGGCTATCAGAAGGATGAAGCAATGATAAAGATAATCAGGGCCGGCGACCGTGAATTTGAAAAATATTTTGGCAGACTGCGCCAGCGGGGAGGAGTCTTTACGCCGGAACTTCTGACATCGGTTGTGGAAATAATCCAGGATGTCGTCGTCAGAGGTGATGAAGCCGTTTTGCAATACACGAAGCAGTTTGACGGTTATGATTTGACCGCGGCTACAATGGAAGCAACCCGCGAGGAGACAGAAGAGGCGCTGGCCTCTGTATCGGAAGAAGATATGAATGTTTTACGGCTGGCAGCCTTGCGCATTGAAAAATACCACCGTAATCAGATTGTCAAGGGCTGGGCGGTGGCGGATGAAGAGGGTGTGGAGCTGGGACAGAGAGCGCTGCCCCTGCGCCGCGTCGGCATTTATGCGCCCGGCGGCAAAGCCTGTTACCCGTCCACCATATTGATGGCCGCCATTCCGGCGCAACTGGCGGGAGTGGAAGAAATTATTCTGGTCAGCCCGGCCAAGGGGGGAAAGCTCAGTCCCTTTGTCGCTGCCGCGGCTTTAGTCACCGGTGTCAAGCGTATTTTTAAAATCGGCGGAGCGCAGGCAATAGCAGCGCTGGCTTATGGAACCGACACCGTTCCCTATGTGGATAAAATTGTGGGCCCCGGCAATGCCTATGTTGCCGCAGCGAAAAAACTGGTTTTCGGGCAGGTGGATATTGATATGATTGCCGGCCCCAGCGAAGTAGTTATCATAGCTGATCAAACGGCCGATCCCACTTTTGCCGCGGCGGATTTGCTGGCGCAAGCCGAGCATGATGAAATGGCGGCGTCTGTTCTTTTTACTACGGAGGAAAATCTTGCCCGCGCTATTGCCGGGGAAATTGAAAAGCGTCTGCCATTGTTGCCGAAGCGGGATATTGCGGAAAAATCGCTGATTAATTACGGGGCGATTATTATCACCGAAAGCATCGAACAGGCAATCGCGCTGGTTAATATCTTCGCGCCGGAACATCTGGAACTGATGCTGGCCGAACCGGCGCGTTATCTGCTGAAAATAAGAAATGCCGGCTCTGTATTTCTGGGGCACTTTACACCGGAGGCTCTGGGTGATTATCTGGCCGGAACGAACCACATTCTGCCGACCGGCGGCACGGCGCGATTTTCTTCTCCGCTGGGTGTTTACGATTTTATCAAAAGAATGAGCGTTCTTTCCTTTTCCGAGGCGGCTCTGGGAAAATTGAGCAAAAATGCAATCTACTTTGCCCGGATGGAAGGGCTCGATGCGCATGCCAACTCAGTTCTCGTGAGAAAAAAAGAAGTTTAACTGGAGCCGATGAGCGGGATCGAACCGCTGACCTGCTGATTACGAATCAGCTGCTCTACCAGCTGAGCTACATCGGCATTCTGAATATCCCCAAAAAGACCTGCTGTCTTTATCTTAAGGATTTCACCTTGTCAAGTGTTCTGTATAAATATTGCAACCGGCTATCGTATCAGCGGTGGTGCCGTTACGATAAATTTTGCGCCAGAATCGCGGCACCGATAGCCCCGGCAAACTGGGCATGCGGCGAAACTTCCAGCGTCAGGCCCAGCGCTTTTTCCAGGGCTTTAACCACACCGGCATTCTTCGCCACGCCGCCGGTAATCATTGCCGGTTTGGCCAGTCCCGCGCGCGCAGCCAGCGCAGCGACCCGTGCTCCGATTGATTCATGGATACCGGCAATAATATCTTCCCGTGCCATGCCTTTGGCTATCAGGGATATAACTTCCGATTCGGCAAAGACGGTACACAGGCTGCTGATCGGAGAAGGATTTTTTGCCTGTCCGGATATAGTGCCGAATTCATCAAGGTTGATTTCCAGCGCCCGCGCCATAACTTCCAGAAACCGGCCGGTGCCGGCGGCGCATTTGTCATTCATGACAAAATTTTTGACTTTGCCCTGTTCATCAAGCAGGATGGCTTTACTGTCCTGACCGCCGATATCAATGATAAAACGGATTTTATCGTTCAAATAGCGCGCCCCGGCGGCATGACAGCTGATTTCCGTGATTGCTTTATCGGCAAAGCTCACACTGGCGCGGCCGTAGCCGGTGGCAACTATCTTAAACTTTTCCGCGCCGGCAATTCCCGCATCCCGGAGGATTTCGGCAAACAATTTTTCTCCCGCCGCTTCCGAGTTGTAACCGGTAAAAATCAGTTTGGTCGCGGCAATTTTTCCATTTCTGAACAGCGCCGCCTTGGCCGTTATGGAGCCGATGTCAATCCCTGCCGTATCCATCAAAATTATTCTCCACTCTGTGCTTTATATTATCGTAAAACTTAGTTCCGGCAACTAAAAAAGTCAAATCATATTAAACGGACTGAGGCGGCGGGTTTGTTCATGCCGCTTGCTTTTTCCCGGCCACTTTGTGTATAGTTGCAACTGCCAATATTCATTATCTGCGGAAAATAATGCCAGATAAAGTAAAAGGAGAAAACAATCATGAAAAAAATTATTAGCCTGTCGTTTGCCCTGTTGTTTGTTTTTACGGTTGCAGTCGGTTTCTCTTCTGCTCAAACCAAGAATCCCGTTGTCAGTCAGACGGTATTTGTGAAAATGGATGCCGGCAAGGACGGTGTCATCACTGTTGCGGAACATTCCGCTTACTGGCAGGGGCGTTTTAAAGAAGTGGACGCCGATAAAGACGGTAAAATTATTGCCGCCGAATTCGAGGCCGCGGTGAAAGATTCTTTCGGCGCGCAGGATGCCGATAATGATAGTATTCTGGTGGCGCAGGAATATATTGCCTGCTGGTGCGGGCCCAACGCTAAAATTCCGCAAAAAGCAAAAGCCACTAAAAAGCTTGATGCCAATAACGACGGTAAAATCAGCGATGATGAATGCGCTGTTTTCTGGATGGCGCGGTTTAAAGATGTTGATGAAAACAAAGATCAGAAAATAACAAGGGATGAATTTCTTAAAGCAATGAGAAAAATCTTTAAGGAAATAGATAAGGACGGCAATGGCATTATTACAGTAGAAGAGCATTCTTATTTCTGGAAGCAGAGGGCCGCTTTGCAGAAAAAAGGAAAATAGGAGAGTTTCTCATGGCCGGGAAGTGCGGCAAATTCGAGCATTTGATACGTAAGTGCAAAAATATTTCACCGGTTCCTACGGCTGTTGTGCATCCGTGTGACGGGATTTCCCTGAGCAGCGCTCTCGATGCTGCTCAGGCAAAAATTATCCTTCCGGTTCTGGTAGGCCCGCGTGCCAGAATAGAAGCGACGGCGGCGAAATTTCATCTGGATATTTCTCCTTATGAAATACTGGATACTCCGCACAGCCACGCCTCCGCCGCTGAAGCGGTGCGCCTCGCCCGCGAAGGCAGGGCCGAAATGCTCATGAAGGGTAGTCTGCATACCGATGAACTGATGGGAGCCGTCGTGCGTTCCGATACCGGTCTGCGAACGGAAAGACGCGTCAGCCACGCTTTTATTATGAATGTTCCGCAGCTCAAAAGGGTGATTATTATCACCGATGCGGCGATTAATATTTTCCCGACGCTGGAAGATAAAAAACACATTATCCAGAATGCCATAGATCTTTCCGCCGCGCTGGGATTAAAAGAGCCGAAAGTTGCCATCCTCTCGGCAATGGAGACGGTATCCCTGAAGGTTCCTTCCACCGTGGAAGCGGCCGCTCTTTGTAAAATGGCGGACCGCGGACAGATTACAGGTGGTATCCTGGATGGTCCGCTGGCGCTGGATAATGCGGTGAGTCTTTCCGCGGCAAAAATAAAAAACATCAGTTCTCCGGTCGCCGGACAGGCCGACATCCTGATTGCGCCCGATCTGGAAGCGGGTAATATGCTGGCCAAGAGCCTGACTTTTTTAGCTGACGCCGAGGCCGCAGGCATTGTCCTGGGCGCGCGCATCCCGATTGTCCTGACCAGTCGCGCCGATTCCGTAAAAATGCGCCTGGCTTCCTGCGCCATCGGAGCGCTGGCTGCTCTGGCGCGGCGGGAAAATACGAAAAAGGCGCTGGCTCAATAAGAGCCGCGCGCAGCGGTCAGCAGAAAAGCTCTGCCAATTCCCGGGTAATTTCGACCGGCGGGGAATTAATGATTACCCGTCATACTTTTAATAACATCAAAGAACGGAGATAATTTTTTCTTGACATTAAAAAGCTGATTCATCAATTATAACAAAACAGAAACCGGGAGGAGGACTTTTCCATGCCGTATATGCTTTATAAGAGACACAGCATTTACTATGAATTGAATGGTGAAAAGGGACGGCCTCTCATTGTTTTTGTCAACGGTCTCACCCAGAGCACTGCTATCTGGGGACTGCAGACCGAACAATTAAACAAACTAGGATATCAGACCCTTACTTTTGATCTTTTAGGCCAGGGTAAATCTTTCAAGCCTATTTTAGATATCAATTTTGATGAAAACGCCGACGTATTGCACGAACTGTTGCTGCACATTGGCGTTAAAAAAGCGTATATCGCCGGTATCTCTTTCGGCGGCGTCACTACTTTGCAATTTGCGATTCGTTTTCCGGAACAGTGCAGAGGCCTGATAGTGATGAGCGCTTTTACCGAAATGGATAGAAGGCTGATGCTGCTGGGACTGAATATGTATCAAGGGTTGACCCTTGTCGGGCTTAATATGTTGCTGGATATTTTATTGCCCATCAATCTGAGTTCGGATTACCTGCAGAAAAATGAACAGCTCTTAAAAGGTTTGCGCAAGATGACTCTGGCGAAAAATGATTTGTATGCCATCCAGAATTTGATGGAATCCATCAGCACTTTTAAAGGGTTTACCGGTGAATTGACTAAAATTAAAGCTCCAACTTTAATCTTAAACGGGGAGTTTGATTATCTTACGCCGCGCTGGTGCCATGAATTAATGAGGAAAAACATTAAAGATTCCCGACTGGTCATTATTCAGCACGCTTTCCACGCTTTTACCGTCGAATACCCGGCAATAGTCAATAAATTATTCGATTACTTTGTGCGGGAAGTGGAAAACAAAACCTGGAAAGGGGATCAGTCTGTCTGGATTGCCACGGACGATGCCGCATCCAAAGAAGTTCTTTACCCCTGCTACGGTGATCACATGAGGGCAATCCATATCGCGCCGGGTGCCGCAGAAGGAAAAAGCAAACCTGTCGTTAAAAAAGAAAGCAGCAAAGCAAAAGCGTTGCCGGGTGCCCGCAAAAAAATAAAAACAAAAAAGTAAATTTAATCAAACTATGGGGAAATTCTGATGGCAAAAATTAATAAACCGGAAAAAAATCCGGAGACGAAAAGCGTCAGCATAATTTATGAAGAGACGATGCGCGAACTGGTAATCTGCCAGGAACAGGCCGCCGCCTTTTTAAGAGATAAAGGAATGCGGGATATCGAACAGACTAAAATAACTCTTTTTCTGCAAAGCACCAAACTGGCCAATTCGCTTATTTTACCCAGAATCGAATTTCAGAAAATTGAATGGCAGCCTTATAAATTCTTCAATCATCAAATCTATAAGAACATTCAGTCATCGTATCTGCTGGCTAAAGCCACCAACTGGACTAGAGATTGGAATGTCTATGCACAATACAGCCGGGTGGCCGCTTCCTTCTGGGATCAGGCCGATATCGGCAAATATATCGTTTCCAATTTTGAGACTGATGAAACAGGTGTTAAGTTATACGAATTCCTTGCTTTCAGCCACGCCCTGCTTTCCGAAATTCGCATAACTCCCATCGTTGTTGATTTGCCGCCTGACAATTATATCGGGCTTTTGAGTGAAATCGAGGAAGAAAACGGCCGCCAGATACAATTGCAAGTGCGGTTGCTGAAAAATATGGCTGTGCCCCTGACGCTTGATGAAAAAGAAGATATCAGTCTCACCGCCCGCATTAAATTAGGTGAAGTTTATCGCCGGTTTCTTGTGTTTTTATGTGAACAATGATAAATATAACAAACATTTATCGTCAATTAACAAGGAGATAATATATGTTCAATATCGCCACGTATGAAAAATTCAGCAATGGAGAAGCCATCTTTAAAGAAGGCAGCTTCGGCGACTGGATGTATTTTATTGAAAAAGGAGCGGTCGAAATCTTCCGGACGGTCGAAGGGAAAAAGCTTGTTATAACCAATTTGAAAGAAGGTGAAGTATTCGGAGAAGTAGCTTATATCACCAAAGCGGCGCGTTCCGCCACGGCCGCGGCCATAGGAAACACCACGGTCGGCATTATTGACCGTAAATCTTTTGATCAGGAGTTCAATGCGCTGTCCAGCGATTTTCAGATGATTCTGAAAGTTATGGCAACGCGCCTGAAAGTTACAACGGATGTTCTCATTGATCTGGAAAATAAATATATCAAATAATTTCGTAAGAAAAGTCTGAGTGGGCCGGAGGTTTCCATCGGTATTTGTTTTTTAGATTTCCCGTGCCGGCAGGTCCGGAGAGATATTTTGCGGACGGCGATCGAAAATGGACAGGATAACACCGCCGAATCCCGCTGTAGCGGCTATCGCTTTAACAATCCAGCCGAGGTATGGTATCCAGCCCAAAAGCCAGAGCAAAGTCAGCCCCAGCAGAGTCGCTTTCATCATACCGGATTCTTTTCTTTTGCAAATTCTGATTAAGATAAAAGTTCCCAGGAGTGTTCCTACCGCGATGAATCCCACGGCGATGCCCAGCATGACCAGTATTATTTCCAGAGGAATCAACGGAATGCCGACAAGTGAAATGGCCAAGAGCAAAGCCAGCGGTCCTGCCAGCATCAGCCCAAGGACACCCCAGATAAACGATCTGGCTTTGCCCCTGCGGATTACTGTGGAAACGGCAATTAACGGCCGGGGAATAAGCAGCGTAATGAGAAGAGCAAAAATAAAAAGCAGGAAGAAAAAACAAATGGAAATGACGGCGAATATCCAGGACCAGCCATCCCAGTCGCTGTGAACAGCAGAATTGAAAGCGGAAAAAAAATTGTTGGAGTTTATTTCCGTGATATCGCCGAAAACCTGTGATGATGCTCCCCGAACAACGACTCCGCCGATGCAGATAACGTTGCCGCGCACCACGGCTCCACTGGTCAGAACGACGGATCCGCCCACGGCAACAACATTATTTTCCACAAGCCCGCCAACAGTTGCCTGCCCGCCGACCGCGATAACGTTATCGGCCTGCTGGTTTGTTTCCAGCGCCGCATCCTTGCCTATCACTACAATATTTTTTGCCGCGGCCGTTGCTGCAAAAAATATCAGCAGGCAACAGGCGGGCAATATTATTTTTATTTTCATCGAATTATTCATTGTGAAACTCCGATTCCGTTTGTGCCGTACTACGGAATTGGTAAGTTGAATCCCGATTTATCGGGACTTTGGGGTTCAGAACCGTGATTCCCGATTTTTACCCTCCGCCGCGGCGCCGCTGGCGGAAATATTCGATTACGCCCGGCAGGACAGATATAATGACAATAGCGACTATAACGACGGTAAAGTTATTCTTTACTGCAGGAACATTGCCGAACCAGTAGCCGCCGAGCAGAAATATGCAAACCCAGGCAACGCCGCCGACTATGTTATAAAGAATAAATTTTGAGTAGCTCATGGCGCCGATGCCGGCAACAAAGGGAGCAAAAGTGCGGATGATGGGCATAAAACGGGCAATGATAATTGTCTTGCCGCCATGTTTTTCATAAAATTCATGTGTTTTTATCAAATAGTGTTTTTTAAAAAAACGGCTGTCTTCATAATGGAAAACTTTCGGGCCGATAAAATGGCCGATGGAATAATTAACAGTATCGCCGCCAATGGCAGCCAGGCAAAGCAAAAGTAAAAGTAAATCAATGTTCAAAGCGCCCAGCGCCGCAAAAGCTCCCAGCGCGAATAGCAGCGAATCACCGGGCAGAATAGGTGTTACCACCAGGCCTGTTTCGCAAAAAACAACCAGAAATACGATAACATAAATCCAGATACCGAATCTTTCAATAATGACGGGTAGATATTTATCCAGATGAATAAAGAAGTCAAAAAAATTGAGGATTATATCCATGGGGTGGAATGTGCAGGCTGCGGCCGGATAGATAAATTAGTAAGATAAATTATGCTGTTCCGCCTTTTCCGTTCCTTTCTGTAAATTGTCAAAAAGATTGCGCTTATATATCGGGTCAACAAAATAGTGTCAATATGAAAAAGCAGGGACGGTCAGTACAATTAACCGACAGGGACTATTTCGTGAGGGAGCGATTGGACATTGTACAGGCAATCGCCTGATTTTTTGACAATATATTTATTGTCTTAGCTGCTATCGCCGGCAATGATGCAAATGAGGCTAAAATACATATGCGTCTTTGCATATCATATAATACTTGCAATAACATATACTTATAAAAATTTATTCTATTTACCGGCGAATTGTATGCAATTATACATATGAAAGAATCGTTATCTTGAAAAAATAATACTTTATCCTTAGGGGGAAAAACTTCATCCAATATTTTTTAAAGAGTTGATATTATTGATGTGTTTTATATAAAACCGGTTTTTGTTCAACTTATGTTGCTGTCTGGCACGTCGCTTGCTGGTTAGGAGCGACGGAAAGACGAGAGCATCATAAATCTTTTCACCGGAAACTGATGAGGACTATCAAATATCTAAGACGCTGCAGAAGTCAGGAGTGAATGATGAGCAAACAGGATAAAAATATTAAATATTTATTTGAGCCGCGATCAATTGCGGTCATCGGCGCGTCCAGTGACAAAGGAAAAATCGGGCACAGCGTGATGAACAACATTATCAAGGGAGGTTATCAGGGGAAAATTTATCCCATTAACCCCAGGGGCGGTGAAATTGAAGGAATTAAAGCATATAAAAGCATTATGGATATCAATGGTGAAATAGATGTCGCCTGCATTACCATTCCCGCCAAATTTGTTGTTGATTCCGTCAGGCAGTGTGCCGCCAAAGGTGTAAAATACGGCATTGTCATTACTTCCGGATTTTCTGAAATAGGCAACTCCGAAGATGAAAGGAAAATGGTGCAGATAGCCAATGAAAAGGGGATGCGCATTTTAGGACCCAATATCTTCGGCATTTATACCGCGGAAGTTTCCCTGAATACTACTTTTTCCGGGAGCGCCATTCCTTCCGGCGGATTGGGCATTGTAACGCAAAGCGGGGCGCTTGGCCTGACGATGATTGGACAGGCCACAGTCGGCAATGTTGGTCTTTCTACGATAGTTTCCGTCGGCAACAAGGCCGATGTGGATGAAGCCGATTTGCTTGAATATCTGATTACTCAGGAAAGAACAAAAGTTATCCTTATGTATATGGAAGGGGTGCGCGATGGTGAGAGGTTGGTGGAAGTTCTCAAGCGTGCAACCAAAGTTAAACCGGTCGTCATTATCAAGTCAGGGAGATCCCAGCGAGGCGCTATGGCCGCGGCATCGCATACGGGCTCCCTGGCTGGTTCTGACGCCGTATTTGACGATATCATCAAGCAGTGCGGCGCGCTCAGGGCGGAAAATATGAAAGAAGCTTTCGACTGGAGCAAATTCCTTTCCAATAATCCGCTGCCGCGCGGCGAAAACGCCGTCATTATCACCAACGGCGGCGGCGCCGGCGTTCTGGCCACCGATGCCTGCGAAAAATTCGGAGTCAACCTTTACGACGACATGGAAAATCTGAAAACAATTTTTTCACCGGCGACTCCCGAATTCGGTTCTACCAAGAATCCTGTTGATATTACCGGACAGGCCAAATCCGAGGATTACACGAAGGCTTTTGATGCGGCGCTGCACGATCCAGAAATCCATGCCGTTCTGGGAGTTTTTTGTGAAACTTCCATGTTCACTCATGAAGATTTCGACAGGGCGGTCGAGCATAACTACCGCCAGTTCAAAGCCGCCGGCAAACCCATTGTTTTCGGGCTGCTGGGCGGTGAAACAGTTTCCGAATACACCCGTGACGCACGGCGCAAGAATATCCCTGTTTATGAAGATATTTACGATGCGGTTTCCTCGCTGGGCGCCATGTATTCTTTTAAAAGATATGTTGATGAAAAGGACGATGAGATTGCCGATGTGGCAATTGACGTCAAGGCGATAGACAGCATAGTTGATGGCGCAAGGCGTGACGGCCGTTCCTTTCTGTTCTCTCACGAAGGCCAGAATATCATGAAGATGACGGGAATTCCCGTTCCGAAAAGTCTGATTGCCATGACCATTGAAAGCGCCGTGAAAAGCGCCGCGGCGATCGGCTATCCGGTGGTCATGAAAGTTGTTTCCAAGGATATTCTGCACAAAAGCGATGTCGGCGGCATCGCGCTCGATCTGGAAAACGATCAGGAAGTAATCTCCGGCTATGAAGCCATCATGCGCAATTGCCGCATGAACATGCCCAACGCGGCTATCGAGGGAGTGGAAATATCGGAAATGGTAAAGCCGGGCACGGAAATGATTGTCGGCGCAATGGTTGACAAGACTTTCGGCCCTACGGTAATGGTGGGTCTGGGCGGAATTTATGTTGAGGTAATGAAAGACGTTTCTTTCCGGGCGCTGCCGATGGCCAGAACGCAAATAATGGAGATGATAAAAGAGATTCGCTCCTACCCTCTGCTGATGGGCGTCCGCGGCGAGAAAACCCGTGACATCAACGCCCTGGTGGATACGATAATCAAGCTGGGCGCTATTATCCGCAACTGCAAAGGAATTTCCGATATTGAAATTAATCCCCTGGTGATTTATGAGCAGGGTATGGGCGCCAGGGCCGTAGACGTAAGAATAATACTTTCAAAAGAAGATAGAGAGGTGAGATAAATGGATAAGATAGTTGTAACATCAATGCGACAGAGCGCGGGTAAGACGAGTGTGATTATTGGCATTGCCAGGGCATTGAATAAGAAAGTCGGTTATATGAAACCGTTCGGCGAGAGGCTGCTGTACCGCAAGAAGAGATTGTGGGACTATGACGCCGCTCTGGTTGCTAATATTTTCGAACTGGAAGAAAATATCGAAGATATGAGCATCGGCTTTCATCACTCCAAGCTGCTCTACATGCTTGATGAGGAAATGACCAGGCAGAAACTGCTGGAGTTGCTCACCAACATGGGCAATAAAAAAGATATTGTTTTCGTGGAGGCCGGCAAGGATATCAGCTATGGCAGCTCCGTTTATCTGGATGCCCTCTCAATGGCCAAATATCTGGATTCGGAACTGCTCGTGGTGGCGAGCGGCGACGAAGATACGATTCTGGACGACATTACTTTTTTAAAGAAGCGCGTCCAGATGGAGAATATCAAACTGCGCGGTGTGATTATTAATAAAGTGGCCAACATTACTGAATTTACCGATATTCATCTGGCTAAAATCAAGCAGCTGGGCGTCAACGTGCTGGGTGTTATTCCTTACTACAAGGATTTGCCCTTCTTCTCCGTGAGCTATCTGGCCGACCGGCTTTTTGCCAAAGTTATTGCCGGCGAAAATAACCTGCACCGCATTGTGAAGAATGTTTTTATCGGTTCGGTTTCGGCCAGCGCCGCCATGAAAAATCCGCTTTTCCAGGCGGAAGACAAGGTGGTCATCACCAGCGGCGACAGGGGCGATATGATTGTATCGGCGCTGGGCAGCAACTCCGCGGCAATTATCCTGACGAATAATATTCTGCCGCCGCCCAATCTGATTGACAAGGCGGAAAAACATAATGTGCCTCTGCTGCTTGTCTCACTGGACGCTTTTCAGGTAGCCAAACAAATTGACGCTCTGGAATCCCTGCCGACCAAGGAAGATAAAGAGAAAATAAAATTGATTGAAAGCATGATAACGACGCACGTTAATTTAAAGGATTTCCAGCGCTAACAGATATCGTCCGTATTGAACGTAATCAATACCCCCCTTTTTAAGCCTCCTTCAGCTGCCGCTGGGGAGGCTTTTTTTGCTAAAATCCAATTTTTACTGCCTCCCCAGTGGTATTTGCGTCAATTATTCACATTTCAGAGATGTCAAAACAACACATTATTCAGGATGTGTGTTTATCTTGACACAATGAAAAATCGCCGGGGTGTCGAAAATGCGTAATTTTGCTGCGCCACAGGTTAATGAGCGGCAGAACTCCAGTAGATATTTATCATAAATTCAATACATTACAGCATTCTTTTCTTTTCCCGGTTTTTTTCGCTAACCGGGCACAGTCATTGCTCTATAATTAATTGCCAGTTATTGTGCATGTTGAGCTTAATGATTTAAAAATTAATAATTGACAAGTATTAAGCTCGATGCTAGAATATGCGAAGTTTTTGCCTTGGTGTGAGCTTGCCCGCATAAACCGCTTATTGTAAGAGCGGCAAGCGGCGGCAAAGCAAGGCATTAACAGAGGCGGTTTTTAAAAATGCCCGTTTTTAAAAACCGGAAATCGAACACCAAATTTTTTAGGAGGAAAAAATGAAGAGATTTTGGTTAGTTTTACTGTCGTTGGGGCTGATTGCAGCCTTCAGCACGTCGGTCATGGCAGCTGATTTGAAAGTCAGCGGCTCTTATTATGCCGGCGGTTTGTATTTGAATAAAGTTGCTGTTGTTAAAACCGGCGCCAATGATGACGGTTTGAACACCTCGTTCTATTTCCAGAGACTGCGCGTCCAGGCAGAATATGTTGCTGCTCCTGGTGTTTCCGTGCTGACTCGTTTTGATGCTCTGGAAAGAGCGTGGGGCGCGGTAAGATCCACACCCGGTACCACAGCCGACTCCATATCATCGGGAACACGCGCTGAAAATGAAAACATCGCTTTTGATTATGCGTGTATCGTTTACGCCAGCCCGGTCGGTTTGTTCAGAGTTGGTATCCAGCCCGGCGGTGGATTCGGAACAGTATTTGCTGATTCCGTCGGTCCCCGTCAGAGATTGTTCTACAACTCCCCGAACCTGGGTGGTTTCACTTTACTGGCCATTCATGAAGTATTCACCGACAACAGCAGAATGGTAAATCAGCCCGCATCAGTCACCTCGGATAGGGATTATGAGGATGGCCAGTTGGCGTTCATCTATGCCGCAAAGACCTGGCAGGTAGGTATGGCCTATGTTTATTTGGTCAATGCGACTTCGAGAGATGCTGCTACACCCTATAAATCAAAATTCAACCTGTTGATTCCTTATGTGAAAGCCAATATCGGACCAGTCGCAATTCAGGCGGAACTCGATTATTGGTTCGGCAAAATGAGAGATTATGAAGTCGCCGGTGTTACCGCACTCGAGAAACTGAACTCTCTGGCCGGCTGGGTTGATGTGAAGGTTAATCTTGGTCCGGCTTATTTTGGCGGTATGGTCGCTTATTCACAGGGTCAGCCTGATCAGGATATGACCAGAGATACGTTGAATCAGCACGCCAGCGGCGGCGCCGACTGGAATCCCTGCATGATTATGTTCAATTATGACCTCACCTACTGGCAGGGCGGCATTACCGGTATCACCAATGCTTTCTCTAATGCCTGGCTGTATCAGGTCAACGGCGGCGTCAAAATTGACAAATTCGATATCGGCGCATCCATTACCTATGCAACCCGCGACACAGTGGCGCCCGGTACAGACAAGGCTCTGGGCTGGGAAGTTGACGTAACCGGTACTTACAAAATCACCAATAACCTGTCCTATATGCTGGGCATCGGTTATTTGTCAACCGGCGATTACTTCAAAGCCGGCGTTGCTACTACCGAGCTTGTCAACAATTACCTGGTTATCAACAAGCTGACTCTGACCTTCTAAGAGTTTCTCTGTTGATTAACGCTTAACTCAAACCCCGGAGGGTTGTATCCTCCGGGGTTTTTTAATGAGCCCCAAACTTCAGCAGCGAAGCGCGCTGAAGTTTGCTGGGCGTAATGAGATCCAAATCCCGAAAACATAGTGAATCGGAATTGGGAATTATCCCCGAGCGAAGCCGACGGGGGGTATTTTTTTAAAACCAATTGCTTTAATTTGCCAGTGATAATATTACTCCGACAATAAAACATTTAAATGAGTTTGTGCTGTGAGAATTGGCAATGCGCCCGAATCTCTTCTCGCAGCCGGAAAAATTTTGGATCAAAGCT
Source organism: Deltaproteobacteria bacterium (assembly GCA_022703375.1). Classification (GTDB taxonomy): domain Bacteria; phylum Desulfobacterota; class Syntrophia; order Syntrophales; family Smithellaceae; genus JAKLDS01. Next base: position 51,011 of record JAKLDS010000002.1, read on the forward strand.
AAGGCTTGCTTCAGGCGATTCCAAAACTCGCCTGCGGCTCCAACAGTTGGAATCGCTGATCTTCAGCCGTGCCTTGATTTGATTACCAAAATATTTCCTGATTGGCTGCTCAAAGCGATTCGGATTCATGACGGCAATGGTAATCATAAAAATTTGATTATTTAATTGCCGGAGTAATAGGTTTTACCGACATTGAAAAAACGAGGATTGTCTTATCAATAAAATTTGCGGCAATACTACGGGGCTCAATGCCTCCGAGCGAAAAGAGATAGAACGCCTGCAGCGCAAAAATATTGCGCCGGCCAGCATTATTACTATCGAGCTGGCGCGCCGGATGGCTCTTCTTTCCCGCGCGCTCAACCGCCAGATCGGTCTCCTCATTAATCGCCGGGGAGAAATTCATACTGTTATTATCGGCGACCATAAAAGCATCATGATTCCTTCTTTAGAGGGTTTTCGCTCTTCATCTGACCGTTTCAAAGGCTTGCGGTTGATTCACACTCATTTGGCCGGTGAGGAACTTTCGCCGGAGGATTTGACGGATTTATCTCATTTACGCCTGGATTTAATTGCCGCACTGTCTGTTACGCAGGAAGGAATGCCGGGACTGCTTTACTGGGCGCACCTGCTGCCGGAAAACCCGGAAGGCAATTACTGGCTGATTATGGATCCGGTTTCTCCGGCGCAGCTTGACCTGAATTTTCCGGATTTTATTCAAACACTGGAAGAACAATTTACCCGCCGTCAGAAAACCCGCAGCATTGCGGCCGCAGAAAAAGCTATTCTTTTACGGGTGGAAACACAGGCGAAAGCCGACGCGCAGGATTCCATTGCGGAACTGGGCGAACTGGCGCGTTCCTGCGGAGTGGCAGTGTTTGATGCCGTTGTCCAGTATCGTTCCCAGCCCGACCCGAAATTCATGGTCGGCAGGGGAAAATTATCCGACATTGTCCTGAGAGCCACGCAAATAGGCGCCAATCTGCTTATCTTTGACCATGAGCTGACTCCGGCGCAGGTCCGCTCCATCAGTGATTTCACCGGATTAAAAATCCTCGACCGCTCACAGCTTATTCTGGATATATTTGCGAGGCGGGCGCACAGCCGGGAAGGAAAAATTCAGGTGGAACTGGCGCAGTTGAAATATCTGCTGCCGCGCCTTACCCACAGCGATGCCTCGCTCTCGCGGCTGGCCGGCGGCATCGGCGGGATTGGACCCGGTGAAACAAAGCTGGAAATCGATCGCCGCCGGATTCGTGAACGGATAACTCATTTGGAAAAAGATTTAAAAGCGGTGGCCAAATCGCGGCGACAACGCCGCGGCAAAAGAGAAAAATCAGGATTGCCTGTCGTTTCCATTGTCGGCTATACGAACGCCGGCAAATCCACATTAATCAATACATTGACAAAAAGCGCCGTTTTGGTCGAAAACAAATTATTTGCAACGCTGGATACCAAAAGCGCGCGGCTGCGCTTTCCCCGGGATACCGAAGCGATTATCACCGATACGGTGGGCTTTATCCGGGATTTGCCGGAGGAACTGCTGGCCGCCTTCCGGGCTACCCTCGATGAACTTCACGACGCGGATTTACTGATTCACGTGATTGATGTCAGCAGCAGGCATTTTGAAAATCACATTGCCGCCGTGGAAAAAATACTGGAAGAGCTGTCGCTTAACGATAAGCCGGTAATCAGGGCTTTTAATAAAGCAGACCTTTTCGCCGATAAGTCTGTGCTCACAAGCCTCAGCAGCCGTTTCGACGCCGTAGTGATATCCGCTTTCGATAAAACCACGTTGTATCCACTGCTGGAAAAAATCGAAGAGTTGGTGTAGAAAAAATGGCTAAGGCATATATTTACTCCGGCAATTAAATATATTAAATTGGTTTTACGATTGGATGCCATAACAGAGCCGGAAATATTTTTGGAATAAATCTAATGCTTGCTTCAGGCGATTCCAAAACTCGTCCGCCGCTGGCGGACTCAAACAGTTGAAATCGCTGACCTTCCGCTTCGCCTTGATTTATTTGCCAAAATATTCCCTAATTGGCTCTGTTATAGCATCCTTCGTTAATCAATTCTTGATAAGGAATTCGTGTTAATTATTTAATTGCCGGATAAATAGTCCAAAGGGGAGGATCAATGAAACTTTTGCGTTGGGCGGTTTTTTTTGTGTTCATAATTTGTTCAACAAATAGCTATGCGGCGGAAAAACTGCTGACGATTGTTCATACCAATGATCTGCACTCCCATCTGCAGGGCTTTTCGCCGGAAATTGACTACCGGCCTGCCGCAGTCAATACCGATGCCACTTTTGGCGGTTGGTCGCGCATTGCCACCGTGATTAAACAAACAAGAGAGTCAAGAAAAAATCCCGTACTCGTAGTGGATTCCGGCGATTATTTCATGGGCTCGCTTTTTCATATGCTGGCGCGCGAAGAAGCCTTCGAACTGAGATTGCTGGGGCAAATGGGCTATGATGTTGTCACTCTCGGCAATCATGAGTTTGATTTAAAACCGGCGGGGCTGGCGCGTATTTTAACAACTGCCCAAAGCAAAGGCCGCATACCGCAGATAGTTTTTGCCAGCGCCATTTTTACCAAAGATAATCCCAAAGATGCTTCGCTGAAAAGAGCTTTCGCGGATGTTGGCGTCAAACCTTATACGGTAATTGTCCGCGACGGCCTGAAAATCGGCATTTTCGGCATTCTGGGCAAAGACGCGGCGGCGGTTTCTCCTTTCGCGGCGCCGGTAAAATTCCGCGATCCGGTCGAGGTTTCCCGGGAAGTGGTGACGACGCTGCGCGAAAAGGAAAAAGTGGATATTGTCATTTGTCTCTCCCACAGCGGCTTGCACAAGGACCGGAAAAAATCGGAGGACGAAATTCTGGCCCGGGAAGTAAAGGGGATTGATGTTATCGTGAGCGGGCATACTCATGCGCTGCATCCAAGTCCCGTTCAGGCCGGCGACACAATTATTGTGCATGCCTGGGTCTACGGCAAACACACGGGTGTGCTGGATATTGCTTTTGCCGATAAGAAAGTCAAACTCAAGAACTACCAGACTGTTGTCATTAACAGCGCGATTGCCGGCGATTCCTTTATTCAGGACACCATTGACAGTTTTAAGAAAAAGATAGACGCTGACTTCCTTGGGAAATATTCGTTAAATTACGATAAAATCATCGCCAGCACGAACAAGAGCTTAACGATGGCAGTGGATGAATCACCTGTCGGCAACCTGATTGCCGATTCCATCCGCTGGTATGTTAATAAATATGACGCGAATCCCGCCGATCCGGAAAGCAGAGTTGCCGTTGCCATTGAATCCAACGGCGTTATCCGGGATGACCTGCTTCAGGGTAAAACCGGAAAAATTGCCGTGGGCGATTTGTTCCGCACCATTCCGCTGGGCATCGGCTCTGATGACTCAATGGGCTATCCTCTTATTTCCTTTTATCTTTACGGCTACGAAATCAAAAGGGCGCTGGAAATTCTGACCAGCGTGCAGCCGCAGAAGGGGCCTGACTATTTTTTGCAGGTTTCCGGTCTTCGTTTTACTTACAATCCCAACCGTGTAATATTCGACAGAGTAACCGCAATTGAACTGGGAAGCATCGAAGATGGTTTTCATGCGCTGGATTACAGCAAGTCCAACAAAAAATTATATCGCGCCGCAGCCAATATCTATAACTCGGCGTTTCTGAAAGTAATCGGCGGCTATACATTCCACTTTCTTGATATTGTCCCGAAAAACAAAAACGGTCAGGCGGTAAACGATTTATCGGCGCTGAGGGTGGATGGCGATAAATCCCGGGAGGGCATTCAGGAACTGAAGCAGTGGCTGGGAACAATCCTCTATGTGCAATCTTTTTCTGACGCCAATAATGACGGCCGGCCCGATATACCGGAAAAATATCAGAGCAAGCAGGGACGAATCGTCGTTGAAACAAGCTGGAGCCCTGCCGCCCTGTTAGCTAATTGCTCGCTGCCGACTTATCTTGCCCTGCTTATCGCGGGAATCGCTCTGGCTTTGGTGGTTATTGCCATAGTTATAATGAGGCGGAAGCTGGCGGCAGCGAAAGCCGGAAAATAAAGCCGGCGAGAAAGACAACCGGGCAGTCCAGAGAAAATCAATCAAGCGAAGTGCTAAACAAAAGATAAAACTTTATTTGGCAGATTCCTTTTATTAAATCCCGGATTTTCTTTCCCGGACGACTTCCATGAAGGCGTCAATGCGTGTGTCAATCTGGCTTTCCGAGAAAAACCTTTCATCAACCATATCCGCTTCAATCATCAGGGAAGGCAGCCCGCGTTCTTCGCGCACAATGCGCTGAATATCGAGCTGGCCGAATGAATAAGGCTTGCAGCTTCTGTTGGAATGCATCACCAGGCCGTCGGCTTTGTATTTATCAATCATCTGGATAACCTGCCGCGCCATTTCATCAATCCCGATGTTGAGATAAATCCGGGAATAACCCTCCGCCATGGATTCCAGAAAATTATTTTCATCAATGTATTGCAGCGCCCCGCACCAGGCTGATGTATAGGTGTCGGCCACGAGACAGGCATCAGCCGCGGCGAATTTCTGGGACAGCCAGCGAGTGCGGTACCAGATGGGGAGATTGTCCCACAGCAGGCGATGCTTCTCGTTGGGAATCGCGCCGATGCCGTCGGCAACCCGCTGCTTCATTTCCGCCAGCAGCTCCTGATAGTAATCAACGGCCTGCCTTGTTCCGCGCAGTGTAACAATCAGCGCCAGATGAAAAAAAGCGTCAAAAGCGGAAAGCGGCGCCGGCCTGTTTTGCGCCGTATCCAGCACGGCCTGCCAGAGCCTTTGCGCTTCCACGGAAAGCCTGCCCACCTCCTTCATCCGGTCGTGATCCATTTTCTTTTTACAAACCTTCTCCAGAAAAAGGATATATTCTTCAACTTGCTTTTTTACATACTGACGGGCTTCCTGGGTGAATTGCGTGTGACAAAAAGGAGTGTCCAGAATAAACAGCGGGACATTAAAATATCTGGCCTGCACTTCATACCATTTCAAAACAGTGCCGCAGATATTGTTGCAGCAAATCAGCATATTCGGTTTGGGCAGCCCGCCGATGGGCCCGCCCTTGGCCGGAGCGCAGGAAATATCAGAGCGGGCATAGGAACACAAATCGCTCGAGTAGCCCATGGCTTCAGCCTTCTGGCATAAGTCAACGCCCATTTTAGAAGCGCCGATCATCGCGCCGTGATTTTCCGGATATACCGGGATAATATTCATGGCAATCAAAGGCTCCACCGGGCCGCCGCTGGTAATCCAGGCGATTTTTTTACGGGTCAGCCAGGCGAGCTTTGCCTTTTTATAATACTTCGTCATGATAGCCTTCATCTTTTTGACGGACTTGATTTTACGTTTTTCTTTTTCCGGGTCTTTTCCTTCGGCCATATATTCTCCTCGATTTAACTCTATTCTCCTCCCCCTCGACGGGGGAGGCAGGGTGGGGGCGATAAGACAATTATGTTTTTCACCCTCCCTCTATCCCTCCCATCAAGGGAGGGAAGATATGTTTATTGACCTTTGTCCAGTCAGGGGAATAAAAAATCCTAAATAAACTTTACGCAGCCTTCGGCCTTTTTACAAGGTCTTCAAAGTTTCCAAAAACGCTTCAATACGTGTCTTCATCTGTTCCTGCGCCTGCGGCTGGTCTTCCACTTCCAGAAGCAGGCAGGGCAATCCTTCCTTATCCAGAGCTTTCTTTAAATAAGGATAATCGAAGGCGTGCGGATCACAGAATTTAAGGAGCATAAAAATGACTCCATCAGCATGGCAATCTTTTACCAGATGCAGGAGATTTTCCGCTCTGCTTCTATTGCCCATGTGTTTGGCCGGGCAAACTACACGCTTAACATATCTTTCTGCTATGGCGGTAATCGGATCGCCATTGACGCTTATTTGTCCGGCAAAATAACGGGAGCCCGTGCATAAATCATCACCTGCGATATGGGCTCCGACGTCTTCAACCAGGGAATAAATATCCGGCTGACTGCAAATTCCGCCGGATAAAATCAGTCTCTTTCTCCTGTTTTTTTTGTTGTCCGCCGTCCCGGTTGCTTTTTGCATTTCTCCAACGACAGCCTGCAAAATAGTGAGATAGCTTTCTCTGTCCATAATCATGGCAGCTTTGACCAGAGCATAGACATCCCTGCCGCTCAACAGATCCGGATTACTTTTTCTGAGTTCATACACCTTTTGCAGGTTGTTGCGAATGTTATTATAAAGAGTAATGGATTTCCGCAGATCATCATCCGAAATTTTTGTTTGCAGCGCCTTGCCCAGATCATCACGGAAACGATGCAGCACGTCAATCAGGTACTGACAGGCATCGGCCGTGTCCAGCTTGACAGGTAAAACAATATCCAAATGGAAGCCCTCAGGAACATTCAGCCGCCAGATGTCGGAGAGGCGCTGAACAGTATCGCAGGTATGAGGGAAAATCATGCCGGTAAGATAATTTAAATTACCGGCAAGCGCATCCTCCAGCACGCCGCGCACCAGAGAACAGCAGTATGATTGCAAATGGCTGTCCGCCAGAAGAATGTTTCTGCCGGAGCCAAACAGGCGCAGCGGATGAGCGCCGGCCGCATGAATAATTTCTTCCGGAGCATAGCTGCACATATAACCGATTATTTTTTTGCCGCTTGTTTCCTGAAGCCTCCGGGCATAAGCAATCGGATTGCCGGTAATCCCGGCCAGCTCTTTCATTTGTTTCATTAGTATCCCCTCATGGTTTGAACTGCTTATCAATATAATTTCTTTAATTGAGCGCCGCGGAAATAATGAGCGAGAATTGCAGGCGCGCTGTATCCCTGCTCCGCCATGACGGCAGCTCCAATCTGGCATAAGCCGACCCCGTGCCCCCAGCCGGCGCCTTGAAAAACGAATTTTTCCGGCAGGCCGTTTCTCCGGCCTTTTGTGCTTACGACGAAGGCGCTGCTCAGCAAATGGCTCGGTGAAAGCATCCGGCGAATTTCCAGTTCCTTGCCGATAATCAGCTTACGCGCTGTTCCGGCAAGACGCAATTTAATAATTCGACCCGACCGGCCGCGTTCCAGTGGAGTGATGCTTTGCAGGCCGCCGACAGCAATTCCGGATTTCTGCTGAATGATTGACTCCAGCTCTTCCCGCGGCGTTACAACCTGCCAGCGATAAAAATCAGGCGTTTCCTGATCGAAGGCAGGCAGAATCCGGCGCAGTATTTCCTCATTATGCGTATTGCAATAAGCGGGGGGGCTGCCGGTAATCCATCTTCCGGCTTCTTCTTCCGTATTGACGGGGCTGCTTTCCCTTTTGTCATCACTGATACTCTGCAGATAAGGGACATTAATATTTTCCCAGGCAACCGGAAAAATTTCAGTTCTGCCGCCGCAGGCTTTGGAATAGCGGGCGTCGCATATTTCGTTTTCGTAAACGAGAAAGGCGCCGCGCGTGTTTTCCATCGCGCGGGCGACGGCAGATGAAATAATACGGGAGATGCCCTGGTAGCGCTGACAATGGTCGTCGGCACAGACATCAAATGCCTGATGGTCATTGGTGTCATGCCATTGAATTATTTCATCAGGTCGGCAGATTACAGGAGAAGAAGTGATGCCCTGGCGGGTTTTCCTTTCCAGCATCGCCACAAGCCAGCTGCGTGCGGTAATTGCCTGTGCCTTTAAAAATTCGAACGGCGCCGCGGCGGACATTTCCGAGGAAATTACGGAAGCCAGATATTTTTCCAGTGATATTTCATTGACAAGATTAAAGGTGGAATCGGAATTGGCGCAAAGCAAAATATCGCCCTGAAACGTCTGCTGCTGTTTTCTCTGCCAGTGAAAATCAATGCCGATTTTGACGTCGAAGAGAGTGAATGTCGTTTCTTCTGTAGCGGTAAGCCGGATTTCTTTATGCCTGGCGCACAACTTTCCCGCGTCATCGCTCAGTTGCACAGAAGCCGCCAAACCGGCGGCGGCGAGGTTTCCCCTGATTGTTGCTCCGTTGCTGATTTGATAATTTCCATTGAGCCGGATTTTTGCCTCCCGATAGTTCTGCAATATTGCAACTTTGATTTTCGGCTCGTCGGTAATCATCGTTTTTACTTATGAGCAAATAAAAAAGAAGTCAAGCAGGTTTCCGGCAAGCAGGCGTGGGAACGCCGCGACTCGCGGGGAAAAATATCAGGCTAACTGCCCATCATTAAAATCGTGCTTGTACAGAGTAAAGCTGTGGACAAATTTTCCTGTTTGGCTGTGCGCGATAGTTAAATCAGCAGGCATCCGCCGCATGCTTCCGAGGTTCTCATCGCAAAATGTTTCGCCTCAGGCAACTTAATGCTTGAATATTATTGTTTTATCGTGTATGCAACAAGACATTAAAAGTCGTGGCGGATTGCTTATGGCTCAAATCTGGCCAATTGGAGGAGGAAAAGGGGGCTCCGGCAAAAGTTTTTTAGCCAGTGCTCTGGGCCGGGTATTGGCTTCCCATGGCAAGAAGACTCTCCTTATTGATTTGGACCTCGGAGCGGCCAATCTGCACACGATGATAGAGGTTCCCTATCCCGAAAAAGGTTTTTCCGATTTTCTCAGAAAAAAAATTTCTTCCCTGCAAGATGCAGTGGTAAGAACGCCGATGGAAAATCTTTTCCTGATCAGCGGCGCCAACGATAATCTTGATGTCGCCAATCTTCCCTATGAACAAAAACTGAAAACCATGAGGGCAATTTCCAGGCTTGATTATGATTGCATCCTGATTGATCTCGGCGCCGGAACGTCTTTTAACACTCTTGACTTTTTCATGATTTCACAAAACGGAATTTTTGTTGCTACACCGGAGCCGACGTCCATTGAGAATATTTACCGGCTGGTCCGGGCTATTTACTTCCGCCGGATCCGCCATTATTATAATGCGGCGGAATTTAAAAATCTGGAAGAACAGTCCTTGCTTGCCTTCGGCAGCGGAGCTTCTTCCAAACCGGAACTCTTGATGCAGACCGTGAAAAAAATCCATCCCCAGAAAGGATTTGATCTGGAGAGAGATTTAGATTCTTTTAAATTCAATCTTGTGCTTAATCAGGTGCGCAAACAGGATAATGCGGAAATCGGCCGCCAGATATGCCGGGTGATTGAAAGGCATCTCGGCTTTCACATATTGTTTGCCGGCAACGTTTCCTACGATGATCATGTTCATGACGCTATCTGTCAGCGGGTTTCATTTCTGGATCGTTATCCCTATACACGAACCGCCAATGATTTACGCGAACTGGGAAAACAGATGATGTATCCCGCAGGGGAGCAGTTGCAGATTTTATATTCGTAAGTTGTAATGAGCCCTTGATTTTCCGAAAGCCCCATGCATCGTGGATGCACGGAAAATCTTAGAGAGAATTATCCCGCAGGTGAAGCAGGGCGGGGAACAATCCCGGCTTCAGTCGGAGTAGTAATACCGCTGATTAATCAGCGGCGAGGTTGATAATGGAGAATTACTTTTCTAAACTTAACTATTATCAGATGCTGGATATCAAACCGGAAGCGGCCTTCTTTGAAATAAGGCATGCCTACAATGCAGCGCTGCAGATATATCAGGCCGAATCGCTGGTCAGCTATTCCTTTTTTTCCCGGGAAGAAAGAAGGGAAATATTGGCGCTGCTGGAAAAAGCATATCTGACGCTGATTGATGAAAAATCAAGGCAGGTTTATGATAATGAGCTTATTGGCCTGGGTGTTATTGCCGAAGTGAAAAAAAAATCCATTCCGAAATCTCCAATCAATATATTTGACATTAACAGACGGAGCAATGCCGTTGTTGCTAAAACACCGGCCGCCGAATTGCGGGCGAAAATATCGGAAAATCCGGATATCGGAGATATTCTCGCCCGGAATGAAATTACCGGCGGAGCATTCAAGGAAATCAGAAACAAACTGGCCGTTGAACTGGAGAAAATTGCGCAGGAAACAAAAGTCCGGGTAGATTACCTGCGCAATATCGAGGAGGATAATGTTTCGCAATTGCCGGCGGACGTTTTTTTGAAAGGATTCATTAAATCATACCTGAAATGCCTTTGTCTGGAACCGGCAGATGAGCTATGCGCCCGCTATATGTTGACTGTAGCGGCAAACAGGAAAAAAGCATGAGGCTCCGGGAACTTAGCTTTACTGCCGGCGACCAGCAGGAAATTTATTTTTACAACTGGTTGCCCGAGGGTGAAGTCAAAGCTGTGGTTAGCATTGCGCACGGCATGGCGGAACGAGCGTTGCGCTATGAGCGTTTTGCCGGCGATTTAACCAGCGCCGGTTTCGCCGTTTACGTCGCAGACCTTCGCGGTCACGGCCGAACTGCCGGTAATCCGGACAATGTAGGTATAGTGGCTACTGATGCCTTAACCCTCATGACGGACGATTTGCGCCGGTTATCCGGATTAATCAGAAAAGAGTTTCCGGCGGTTCCCCTTTTTCTCTTCGGTCACAGCATGGGATCTTTTCTGGCGCAGGGATATATGATTCAGGGAGGCGAAGAACTGCAGGGGGTCGTTTTATCAGGCGTACTGGGACCGGCTGGTTTATTAACGCTGGCAGGAAAATTAATTGCCGGCGGCGAAAGCGCGCTGGCAGGAAGAAACTCGCGAAGCAAGCTGTTAAATGTTCTGAGCTTCGGCAGTTATAATAATCAGTTTCAGCCGGCCCGCACCGCTTTTGACTGGTTGAGCCGTGATTCCGCGGAGGTGGACAAGTATATTAACGATCCTTATTGCGGCGGAGTTTTTCCCGCCGGGTTTTTCTATGATTTATTCAGTTACTGGCGTATGATTCACCGTCCCGATGGTTTGCGGAAAATATCGCTCAATTTACCACTCTATTTTATTTCCGGCAGTAATGATCCGGTTGCCGGCAATACTCGTGGAGTTAAAAAACTGATAAAAATTTATGAGCAACTGGGTATGAAGGATATAACTTATAAATTTTATGAAGGCGGCCGGCATGAGATGCTCAATGAAATAAACAGGGCGGAAGTAATTGCGGATTTAATCAGCTGGCTGGATAATAAAATCCAGAATTAAAAAGAGCATAAGTCAATTTCCTTCTGCCCAATCCTCTGCCCTGGTTACCCTGGGCTTTTTTAGATGAAAAAGAATATTGCAAGAATAATGTTGAAACAAATACCCGGGGAGAATTCATGTTGCCAGGTTTCTCGAAAAGAAAAAAAGTAATATAATGTCTTGTCCTGTTCCGTAAAAAGCAGTTAGTTTTACCCACTATTATCTAGCTATTCTTTAAATTTGATTAATTTGTTGGTATTGATTAGAATTCTGTCCATGGGCCGCCGCACAATCCCGCAGAAGTGGTGTTTGTGAAACAGAAATGTCAATTATGGAGCTTGCTGACAGTGAAAGCCACTCCTTATCAGCAGCATAATAATACGCCCGGGAGATCAGGGAAATCATTTTTCAGAAATTGCGGTTCCTGATTAACAGGAAGGACGTTTTCCGGATTAGAAAAAGGAGGATAAAATGTACAGCATGCATGCCGGCGATATTTTAACAAACAGAGTCAGATTAACCCCGGACAGGGAAGCTATTTATGACTATCAAAACAATAAGCGCTATACCTATAGGCAGTTTAATGAGCGCGTTAATCGGGCCGCCAATTTTCTGACCAATAAACTGGGGATAAAGAAGGGTGACAGGGTGACTTTATATGCGCATAATTGCATGGCTTATCTTGATATTCTTTATGCGGTCGGCAAGATCGGGGCAATAATTTCTCCGCTGAACTGGCGTCTCACGGTTCCCGAACTTGTCTATATTGCCAACGATTCCACTCCCAGTGTCATTTTTCTGGGACCGGAGTGGGTGGAAAATTACAAGGAACTGAGAAAAGAAACAAAAATTAAACATGTGGTTGCTTTGGAGAAGGCTCAGTATGCCGGGGCATTTGATTATGATACAGAACTGGAACTGGCGTCCCCTGAAGAACCGCAGAGGCCGGCCGATTTAAATGAAGATGATATTTATTGCATAATGTACACGTCAGGCACGACCGGACGTCCCAAAGGCGCGATGCTGCCGCACCGGCAATTTTTGTGGAACTGTATTAACCTTCCCGGCTGCTGGGGTTTGACTGAAAAAGACGTAACGATAATCTTTCTTCCCCTTTTTCATGCGGGCGGCCTTTTTGCCTATCTCACCCCCTTGCTTTATGTCGGCGGCAGATTCACATTATTGCGCTCCTTTGATGCCGATCTGACTTTAGAATTAATCGAACAGGAAAAATGTACGGTTATTCTCGGAGTGCCGACAATTTACCAGATGTGGTACGATTCGCCTGCTTTTAAAAAAGCTGATTTAAGTTCCATGAATTATTTCAATGTAGGCGGCGCACCGATTCCCAAACCATTGATGGAGAAATGGATAAAGGAAAAAAATATTTATTTCCGGCAGGGATTCGGCCTGACCGAGGTTGGTCCCAATTGTTTCGCGATGACCAATGAAGAATCGCGGATCAAACTGGGTTCTTTCGGCAAGCCGATTTTTCACAGCGAAGTGAAGCTTGTTGATAAGGAAGGAAAGGAAGTCCCGGTAGGCGAGGCCGGTGAAATTACAATTAAAGGGCCTCATGTCTGTCTCGGTTACTGGAACAATCCGGAAGCTACCAGGAAAACGATTATCAACGGCTGGTTCCATACCGGCGATATGGCCAGGAGAGATGAGGACGGTTTCCTTTACATTGCCGGCCGCAGCAAGGAGATGATTATTTCCGGCGGCGAGAACATCTATTGTGCGGAGGTAGAAGCGGTGTTTAATGATCATGAGGCTGTCCAGTCGTCGGCGCTGATCGGGAAACCGCATGAAAAATGGGGCGAAATCGGGCTGCTGATTGTTAAGCTGAAACCGGGCTGTAAAGCTACCAAAGAAGAACTGGTTGAATTCAGCAAAAAAACTTTAGCCAAATATAAAATACCCAGAGAAATCGAATTTATTGACGAAATGCCTTTTAATACATTCGGCAAGATTGAGAAACAGAAACTCAAGAAAATGTATAACGCCATTGAAAATGTTGCATAAGAAGTAATCCGGCAGGGGAATTGCGTTAAACGTAATTGTTCAGAGAGAAGAGAGGAGTAAATATATATGGTTGAAAAAGCTCTGCCCACGAGAAGCGGGTATCTGGAATTGCCCGAAGAGAATGCCAGAATATACTGGGATTATTTCGGCAACGGGGAAAAAGAATGTTGTGTGTTCATGAACGGATTAGGAATGCATACGGAAGCCTGGCATACCTCCGTTCCCAACGTTCATCCCGAATTTGATGTTTTGCTTTACGATTATCGCGGCCAGGGCAAATCCACCCGCGACGATGTTCCCTATTATATCAGCGAGTTTGCCAACTACTGCGCCCGGATAATGGATATGCTTAAGATAGACAAGGTACATACGCAGGGCGTATCCTACGGCGGCTTTATCACCGCCGATTTCGGCCGGCTTCATCCGGACAGACTTCATACCCAGACCATATCGGGAATACTCCTGACTGAGCATTTGATGTTTCAACCCTGGTATCAGGAAATATCTTTAACGTTTTATAATAAAGGTTTGCGCGATTTGGAAGTGTTTGATCTCTACACCCGCTATTTATATGAAAAAACATTCAGCGAGAGATTTCTGGCGATGCTGACACCGGAACGGGTGGAAAGAATGAGAGTTAAATTTTTTAACAATTATAAGGACAGTATTATCTCCATGATCCGGTTGACGGAAGCCCAGAATCCGTTTTTTGCCAATATCAAGAAAAACGGGACGGCAGGATATGACAAAGTTAAAGCTCCCACTCTGATTCTGGCCGGCGAATATGACAGGGCTGTCCCCATCTGGATGCAGCAGCCGCTGCTGGATATCTACCCCAACTCCCGGATGTACATACTGCCTGACTGCGGGCATCTGACTTATTTTGAAGAGTCGGAAATATTCTGGGAGAATTTCAAAACGCTGGCCCGGAAGAAAACCGTCAATTATGAATTGGACTGCAATAAAAAACTGGAGTATCTGGTGCCCGGCCAGAAATGTAAAACAGTGGGCGTCAGGAAATAAATAATGATTTGATAGCGGGATTCCCTTGTCCTGTCAGGGTCTTCCCCCCATACCATCCGGGGAATCCCGCTATTACCGAAAAATAAACATGTCTGATAACAGCAACATGTCCATAATTTCAGACATATCAGTATTTCTTAATGGCTGTTTATGTTTTTTTCTCCCGATTCACCATTTTCCTTTGGAATAACAAACAGAAATAGGAATTCAAGATGCCCGACAACAGATGAATTTCTCATTAAAACAGGCACAGGGAATTGGTTCTCTCATAATGTGTCGTATTATTAAGACACATTATAATCCGTGGCCATTCCTTTCCGGCTTTTTTTATTAATGGCCGCCGACAATAAACAAAATATCAGCAGTTCTGTGGAATTTTTCCTGTAACCGCAGGATGGCGCGAATCAGAACTGTTCTAAGTTAGCGCCGGGCAAGGACATGATTTGGCGTGCTTGAGATTTTTCGGAAAAGCACTTGGCTTAAATATTGCTCCATCAAAACTTCAGCATGACATTTATTAATGCCATAAGAAGGACTAAATAGAATAAAGGGAGGTAGAGTATGAAAAAAAGAATCAGTTTGTTGTCTGGGTTGGTATTATTGCTAGTTTTCTTCATTCAGAGCGCGGCTATGGCCGATGTAATCAGGTGGAAGATGGCGACAGGCAGAACACCAGCCTTGACGCCGTTTCACGAAGCCGATGTTAACCTGGTTAAAATGATCAACGATATGAGCGGCGGCAGACTTGTCATCACGATTCATCCCGCAGGCGAGCTTATGCCGGCATTCGAAATCTTCGACGCCACACGCAACGGTGTTATTCAGATGGCTTCCGCGTGGTCAACCTACTGGACATCGAAAAACACCGCTTTCGATTTGATGTGCTCAATGGGCTTCATGATGACCGCCTCCGACTGGATGACCTGGTTGTATAATGGCGGTGGTCTGGAGTTGGGGCAGGAACTCTACGCCAAATACGGCATGAAGTTCTTCCCCATGGCTGTGACAGGTCCCGAATCAGGATTCCGCATTCGTAAACCCGTACACACCATTGCTGATTTCAAGGGCATGAAACTGCGCACCGGTGTTCTCCAGACAATCTGGGTCCTGCAGCAGTTGGGCGCCAGTCCCGTGAGAATTCCGGGCGGTGAAGTCTATATGGCTCTGAAACTGGGAACAATTGACGGCGCCGAATACGGCGTTCCTTCCACCGACTGGAATATGAAATTTCAGGAAACAACCAAATACTGGATGACTCCGGCCGGCTGGCACCAGGTAGGAACGGTTTCCGATTTAATGATTAATATGGATGCCTGGAACAAACTGCCGAAAGACCTGCAGGCTATTGTCGAATATGCCTGTCGCGCCAACATGACCTGGTCCTATTCCAAAGCCAGCTTTGATGCAATTGCCGCTGTGAAGAACTTCGAAAAGGCCGGTATCAAGGAAAGCAAGCTGGATCAAAAAACGCAGGATAAAATGGAAGAGCTTGCCATGCAGTTTGTGGAGAATGAATCGGCGAAGAATCCGGATTATGCGAAGATTGCCAAGTCCATGGTCAACTATCTCAAAGAGTTTGATAAAGTTAGAAAACTGGAAGGCCGCTTCGGCGCCGGCACCAGCCTCAAAAAATATCCCAATATCAAGTAACAGTTTTCTCAGGTCAGGAAGTCCCGCTCCGGACTTCCCTCCCGGGTAAGGGGCTTCCTGACCGATACAACGACAAAACCTGTTTTGCCCAAGGAGGACCGAATAATGGTGCAGCAAGTGGTTAAATTTTGTGACTCCATCAGCGAATGGACGGGCCGGACTGTTAGCTGGCTCGTCTGGGTAGCCATGGGGTTTTGCGTATTCGAGGTGATTACAAGACGAATTTTCAACGCGCCTAATATCTGGTCGTATGATGTGATTGACGGTTTTTACTCGGTGCACTTCATGCTGCTGGGGGGATATGCGCTTCTAAAACACGCTCACGTGTCGGTTGATATTTTTTCGGTGCGTTTTTCGAAAAAAATTCAATCCATAGTACAAATAATAACATATATTATCTTTTTCTTTCCCTTTGCCATAGTGCTTTTTTATGTGGGATTCAACACCGCCGCAGCTTCCTGGAAAGTATTTGAACGGACAGCCATTGGTCTGCCTCTCGTGATGCCGATTATGAAAACCTGTCTGCCGCTTGCCGCCCTGGCTCTTTTTATTCAGGGAATTCCGGAACTGATAAGATATATTCTGATTGTAAAGGAGGACAAGTCCTATGCTTAATATTGATCCCATTACAATTACCATTCTGATGTTTGGCGGGCTCCTCCTTGGCCTGTTTCTCGGCCATTCTTTAGCTTTTGTCTTTGGCGGTCTGGCGGTGATTTTCGGTTACCTCACCTGGGGGCCGGCCTGTTTTCCGATTTTTTCCAGCCGGATTGTCGGTTTAATGGATAATTTCATTCTGGTAGCTATTCCTATGTTTATTCTGATGGCCAACCTGCTCAATAGTTCCGGTGTGGCCGACGGTCTCTTTGATGCCCTGCGCTATCTGATGGGACCGATCCGTGGCGGCATTGCGCTCGCCGTTGTTATCGTCTGCACTCTCTTTGCCGCCTGTACCGGTGTTATTGCCGCCTCTATCGTTTCCATGGGGCTGCTGGGTCTGCCGATTATGCTTAAATACGGTTACGACAAGGAGCTTTCCTGCGGGACTATTTGCGCGGGCGGTTCGCTGGGCATTCTCATTCCTCCCAGCATCATGCTGGTGGTCATGGCCGATATGACCGGGCTTTCCGTTGGCAAACTCTTTGTCGGCAGCCTTGTTCCCGGTCTGCTACTGGCCGGATTGTATGCCATATACATTCTGATTATCTGCTGGTTCAAACCGGAAATGGGTCCCCCCCTGTCCAAAGAAGAGAGAGAAAAAGTATCCACGCCTCAAATTCTGAAAATGTGCCTGATTTCACTCGTTCCTCCTCTCATTCTCATTATGGGAGTCCTGGGATCGATTTTCACAGGCGTCGCCACTCCGACCGAAGCTTCCGGAGTCGGAGCATTCCTGGCGCTGCTGATGACCATTGCTTACGGAAAATTCAGCTGGAAGATGATGGAAGAAGTTACTCTGGCGACAGCCAAGACGGTTGCCATGGTCATGATGATTCTGGTTGGCGCGACCTGCTTTACGGGTATCTTTATGGGATCGGGCGGCGGCAATGCGGTCGCCAGTGCCATTCTGGACATGGGACTCGGCAAATGGGGCACCTTTGCGATAATGATGTTTATCATTTTCATTTTAGGGATGTTTCTGGACTGGATAGGCATCGTCTATTTGACTTTTCCAATTTTTATCCCGATTGCGGCGCAGCTTGGTTTTGATCCGCTCTGGTTTGTCGTGTTGATAGCTGTCAATCTCCAGTCTTCATTTTTGACTCCTCCTTTCGGCTATGCGCTTTTTTTCATGAAAGGCATTGCCGCCAAGGATCTGACAACAGCGCAAATTTACCGCAGCGTTATTCCGTTTGTCGCCATTATTTTCTGCGGGATTATGTTGTGCGTAATGTTTCCCGAATTGATTACAACTCTTGCCAATATGGTGGATTAGCGAAAACTGCATGGTCACAGCTGCTGCTGTTATATGAAAGTGAGGAGGTTATATGAAACGCAATAAAGTAGTTACCGCCGACGTGGCGGTTAACATGGTCCGCGACGGCTGGGTTTTGGGCGCCGAAGGCTTTCTGGGCTGTTGTACGGCGGATGAGTTGTATCTGGCGCTGGAAAAGAGATTTGTCGAGTCCGGAGGACCAAAAAATATTACATTAATACACTCTTCCGGCCCCGGTGATGCGGCAACCCGCGGGATTAATCGCATAGCACATCCGGGTATGTTCAAAAGAGTTGTTTCCGGTCACTACGGCCTGGTGCCCAGGATTGGCGAACTTGCCCTGCAAAATGATTTCGAGGCCTACAATCTGCCGCAGGGAATTCTCACCAATTTCTACCGGGCAGTTGCCGGCCGCAAACCGGGAGTTTTTACCAAGGTTGGTCTGGGAACCTTTGTTGACCCGCGCCATGAGGGCGGTAAAATAAGCAAAAAAGCTGTGGAAGGTATTGTGGAAATTGTCAATGTTGCCGGTGAAGAATGGTTGTTTATGAAATCATTTCCGGTGAATTGCGTCTTTATCCGCGGAACGACAGCCGATACCCGCGGCAATATTACAATGGAAAGAGAAGCCCTGGTCGTTGACGCTCTGGCCATGGCGATGGCTGCGCGCAATTCCGGAGGAATTGTAATCGCCCAGGTGGAACGCGTCGCTAATCCGGAAACACTTCATCCCCATAATGTTATCGTTCCGGGGATTATGGTGGATTACGTCGTGGTTTCCCAGCCGGAGAATCACATGCAGAATTATGGCACGCAATTTCGCCCGGAACTCTGCGGCGAGATTCGGGTGCCGATGACTTCGATTAAAGCCCTGCCATTGGACGAACGCAAGGTCATGGCGCGTCGCGCCAATCTGGAACTGCGGCCCTATGACGTTATGAATCTCGGCATCGGGTATCCGGAGGCCGTCGCGGCGGTGGCCAATGAAGAAGGCATTCTTAGTTATCTGACCATGACCGTAGAACCGGGGATTATCGGCGGTATGCCGATGGGCGGGCTTAATTTCGGCTGCTCCGTGAATCCGGAAGCGGTGATTTCCATGCCGGATCAGTTTGATTTTTACGATG
The DNA here is from genome assembly GCA_022703375.1 of Deltaproteobacteria bacterium. GTDB lineage: Bacteria > Desulfobacterota > Syntrophia > Syntrophales > Smithellaceae > JAKLDS01. Next base: position 69,825 of record JAKLDS010000002.1, read on the forward strand.
GCGGTGGACTTGACTTGACCTGCCTGGGCTTTGCGCAGGTTAATGTCTCCGGTAATGTTAACTCCCACAAATTCGGAACCAGGGTTGCGGGTTGCGGCGGCTTCATTGACATCAGCCAGAACGCCAAAAGAGTGCTTTACATGGGGACATTTACCAGCGGCGGATTGGAAGTGGCGGTAGCAAACGGACAAATGAAAATTGTCAAGGAGGGTAAGACTAAAAAGTTCATCAATAATTGTGAACAAATCACCTTCTGCTCGCAATTTTCCGAGTCGCAGGGTCAGGAGGTTTTCTACATCACGGAGCGCTGTGTTTTCAAACTTATTGAAGGCAAGCTCGAGTTGATTGAAATTGCGCCCGGAATAGACCTGGAAAAGGATATCTTGGCGCAAATGGAGTTTCGACCGGTAATGCGGAAAATTGAACTCATGGACAAACGGCTCTTTTCAGAATCTAACGTAGGCATTCACAGCGAATTTTTACTGAAGGAACTGAAGACCCGCGTGCGTTATGATGAAGCCCGTAATCTGCTGCGCCTCAATTTCAACGGCCTCGAGATAGACTCACAGGATGATATTGACAACATTCGCAAAATTCTGGTTGATCTCTGCACTTCCATCGGGAAAAAAGTCAACACAGTTGTGAATTACAACGCCTTCAAGGTTAATGACCAGCTGTTCAGCGAATATCTGGTTATGGGGCAGTTTGTTATTGAAAATTACTACCGCAAAGCCGCGCGTTACAGCGCCAACGCGGAAGCAAGAGCACGTTTTACGGACGAATTTCAATCCCGCAAACTGCCGCCCAATATGTTTGCCACTGAGGAAGATGCCTTGCAGTACGTGATGAGTTAATAAAATTGATCTGCGGTGAAGAGGCTTTATTAATTAATCTGGAAAAAGCCTCTTCACCCTTTCCGTATCACAAATAATTGGCTGTTTTTTTAGTGAAGGATGAGATATTGCAATGCCATCTAAACGCATGATTCAGGAGGCGTCTCTTTGCTTTACCTCAACGTATTAATATCTGCCGTATTGCTTCTTGTAAGCATGTTTTTGGTGGATATGTTGCTGGCGCGGAAGTTTGGTAAGAGCCGTCCCTCTAAGTTATTTCGCGCTATCTTGCCGAGCGTTTTGACTTCCGTAATCGCTTTCACCTTTCTGGTGCAAGTTGATCCTCATAATCCCTGGATAATAGCGGGTTGCCTTATTCTTATTGTGTTGGTGGCTTATTTCAACTTCCTTTACATTGCGGAAAAAATATCCAAACCATTAAACCGCATTTGCTACTCTATCGGCGAGGAAAGCAATCAGGTGACGCTGGCCGCGCGCAAGGTTTCCCAGGCGAGTAAAACTATGGCGGATGGCGCAGCTTCCAGCGCTTCTGGTATCGAGGAAACATCGGCTTCACTGGAAGAAATTACTTCAATGACGGCTATGAATGCGGAAAACACACAAAATGGCCAAAAAATGATGAATGAATCAATGGCTATCGTTAATGCCGCCGATAAACATCTGGCGCAGATGGCCATCGCAGTTGCAGAAATTGCCCGCTCCGGCGAAGAAACAAGAAAAATAATCAAGACAATAGATGAAATCGCTTTTCAAACGAATCTGCTGGCACTCAACGCCGCAGTGGAGGCGGCGCGCTCGGGTGAGGCCGGAGCCGGTTTTGCGGTTGTGGCTGCCGAGGTGAGAAACCTCGCCATGCGAGCGGCGGAAGCGGCGAAAAATACCAGTTCGCTGATTGAAAAGATTATTGTTTCCGTGAAAAGTGGTTATGAAATTACGATGACTGCCCAAAAAGTGTTTGAAAAGAATGTCGGACTGACCAATCAGGTAAGTCATGTCATTGACGATATCGCCCAGGCGAGCAAAGAACAGTCCGAAGGTATTGGCCAGATCAATACGGCTGTTGCCGAAATGGACCGGGTAATACAGCAAAACGCCCGTCATGCGGAAGAACTTGCCGCAGCCTCCGCCGATACGGATGACCGGGCGGAAAAAATGCGTAGTTATGTCCAGAACATGGTTAAGCTTCTGGCCACCGGCGACAAAGGTTCCATAAATGATGCCAAAGACATGGTAAAAAGAGCAATTCGTTATCTTAATAATCATGGCGAAGCAGCTGCCCTGGCGGAATTCAGCAATCCCGAAGGTGCGTTTATCGACCGCGACTTATACATTTCAGCATACTCACAGGAAGGATACGTAATAGCCCACGGCTGGAATATCAAGTTTGACTTTGTTGGGAAAAATATGATTGACCTCAAGGACGCCAACGGTAAATTACTTGTGAGGTCTATCCTGGATGTAGCCCGCAGCAAGAAAAAAGGCTGGGTAACCTATGCCTTTCTGCATCCGATTGCTAATAAAGTTATGGAAAAAACAGTTTATCTGGAGCGGGCAGGCAATATAATTCTTGCCACCGGTGCTTACAAGGAAATTGACTGAAGAAAAGGCAGTTATTTTTTTAAATCAGGAAGTTGAATTGATTATAGCGAATTGGCAATGCAAGAAGTGATTCCGGATAAAGCATTGGCCAAACATATTACTTGCCTGATCCGCTATTCAGGCCGGTTTTCCGATTGGTTCCCTAAATGGATTTAATGTTGCATCATTTACAAATTTTTTATAAAAAATGTAACATAATGTTCTTGTTGCTTGAGACAAAAGAAAAGCGAATGTGTCATTTATGAAAAAACAAATAGAAAATCCCGTTTTGAAAAAAAATAAGGTTAAACTGAAAATTTACGAAACGCTGCTGGATATTTCGGCGGATGGATTTGTCTTTATTGACGATCAGGAACGCATCATCAAGATTAATAAAGCCTATTGCGCTTTTCTGGATGTAAAAGAGGAAGATGTTCTAGGGAAGAAAATTCTGGATGTCATCAAAAACTCCAAGCTGCCGGAATTGCTTGTTACCGGTGAGGCGGAAGTCAACGTGCTGCATCGTCTGGCTAAAGGACAAACGCCGGGCGATGAAAAATGCGTTGCCGTTTCCCGGTCGGCGGTAAAAGAAGGCGATAAAATAATCGGCGCCGTCGGTCAGATTTACTTCCGCAAAGAAACGATGGAACTTGCCGAACAATTGCGCAGCCTGGATTCCGAGCTTAATTATTATAAGAATGAACTGAAAAGAGTTACCGGCAATCATTACTCTTTTGATAATATCATCGGCCAGAACAAGCAATTCCTCGCGATAAAAAAGATTGCGGAAAAAGCGGCGAAAAATGATTTTTCCATTCTGCTGTTCGGCGATACCGGCACGGGGAAAGAGGTGTTTGCCAATGCGATTCATTATGCGAGCAGACGCAAGGATAAACCGCTGGTAAGCGTTAACTGCAGCGCTATTCCTTCCGAATTGCTGGAATCGGAATTATTCGGCTATGAAGAAGGTGCTTTTACCGGGGCGAAGAAAGGCGGGAAAAAGGGCAAGTTTGAACTGGCTGACGGTGGAACCTTGTTCCTTGATGAAATAGGCGATATGCCGATGACAATGCAGGCCAAACTGTTGCGGGTGCTGCAGGAAGGAGAAATAGAGAAAATCGGCGGCTATAAACCTGTGCCGGTGGATGTCAGGATTATTGCCGCAACAAACAGAGACCTGGAAAGCGGCGGCCGCAAAGCACTGCGGGATGATTTGTATTACCGGTTGAGCGTAATTCAACTGAGGATTCCCTCGCTGAAAGAAAGGCCGGATGATATCAGAAATATTGCGGAAAAGTTTCTGGCTGAATTGAACAAGGCGCATTCCCGTTCCGTTATCGTTTCGCCGGACGCCTACCGGTTCCTGGAAAGATATAGCTGGCCCGGTAATATCCGGGAGCTGAGAAACGCAATTCAGCGTTCTTATTGTGTTGTCAGCGGCAATATCATTCTGCCGGCTCATCTGCCCTCTTATATTGTGACAAATACTAAGGTTCCGGCCAGCGCCGCCCAGAAAAAAACATTGGATAAAATGATTGAAGAAATCGAAAAAGAAATATTGCAAGGCGCGTTACAGCAAACCAATTTCAATTATAAGCTGACCGCCCGGGAACTGGGCATCCACCGCAGTACTTTGTATAAAAAGCTGGAAAAACTTAACATTACCAGAAACGGCTGCGGCCATCATTCATCTTCGGATGCCCTTGATAATATTTCGGATGATTGAAGAGAAAAACGCGGATATTCTTTCGCTGGGGCTGTAAATAATTTAAACCGTTGGTGCGGGGAAGAGAGCTTATTTAAATTTTTTCCGCTTGACAAGATAGTTGGCGATAGGTAGAGAAACTAGCGTGGCAAAGACAGTCCGCGCAGAAGACAAAAATTTTGCTCTGCTGAAGAGGCAGGGGAGTACTCGGCGGCGGAGTCAAAATAACAAAGAAAATCAAAAGATAAGGAGTTAACATGAGTAAAGTAAGTATTATCGGTGCTTATAACACCAAGTTCGGTTCTTTTGTTGAAAAAAACAAAGAAACAGGCGAAGTTAAGGATCTGAAAAGTTACTATGATTTGATTGTCGAAGCTGGACAGGGAGCTCTTAAAGATGCAGGTATAGAGGCTAAGGATATAGATGGTATCTGGCTGGGTTCCTGTTCTCCTTCCATGTTTGTCAATCAGGAACATGACGGCCCGCTGGCCTTGGAAGTAGCGCCCAAGGATCTTCGGTTTGTGCATACTACCAGAACTGAGGGGGCCTGTGCTTCTTCTTCGCTCGCGCTTTACAACGCGATTTTTGGCGTAGAATCGGGAAGATTCAAAAGAGTATTGGTAATCGGCGTGGAAAAGATGTGTATGCTGGATACTAAGGGGACAACGCATGCTCTGGCTTGTTCTTCTTACTGGCCGGAAGAAGGAGCCAAGGGAATGACTTTCCCCGGACTTTTTGCGGAATATGCCAAAGGATACATGAAACATTATAATTATTCGCTGGAAGAACTGCGCAAGATGCTGGCTTCCGTATCCGCTCTCATGTACAAAAACGGTGTGGAAAATCCCCTGGCCCATTTCGGTAAAAACAGTCCCCCCGACAAAATGCAGCTTTTTACTCCGGAAGCGATTCTTAATCTGCCGCTGGAAGGTAAGGGTAGTAACCCGATTGTTGCCGATCCGCTCAGACTCCATGATTGTTCTTTAATTACCGATGGCGCCGCGGCTATGGTGCTGGTTCCGACCTCAGAAGCTAAAGCAATCAGTAAAAAAGTTGTCGAAATTGCCGGTATTGGTTCGACATCGGAGAGACTGCCAATAAAAGTCAGGCCGAACATGCATGAACTAATGGCCGGTAAAGCCGCCGTGAAAAAATCATTTGCGGAAGCCGGCATCACCATCAAAGATGTTAATGTTGCCGAAGTTCACGATTGTTTCACCATTAACCAATTGCTCAGCACGGAAGCCCTGGGTCTTTCTCAAGACGGCCGCGCCGGCTTCGACTATATGGAAGGAAAATACAGCTGTAACGATGATTGTCCGATTAACCTTTCCGGTGGCCTTAAATCAAAAGGACATCCGGTCGGCGCGACCGGAGCTTCCATGCACGCGCTGATTTACAAACAGCTTGTCGGCGAGCCGATCGGAGCCACCCGCACCAAGGGCCAGCCGGAAATCGGAGTGGCTTTCAACGTTGGCGGTTCTGCTGCAACGAACTGTGTGACAACAATGAGAAGAATAAAATAATTTATAACCTTCCGCTTTCCCTGGATAACGACTAAACCTAAGAAGTTAACCAGGGAAAGCGGGTTAGTATTACCAAAAATAACTTGGGGAGTGGTGACTATGTTAGAGATTAAAGATTCAGTTGCAGTTATTACTGGCGGCGCCAAAGGAATCGGTTTTGCGATAGCCGAGTATTGGGTAAAACAAGGCGGTAAAGTGGTTATTGGTGATGTTTTAGTGGATGTCTTGAAGGAAGCGGAGCAGAAACTCAAAGCAATAGGCGGTCAGGTCGCGACTGTTGTTTGCAACGTTACCAAGGAAGAAGATTGTGCCAAGCTGGCGGATACGGCTATTGAAAAATTCGGCAAAATTAATCTGGTTGTTCCCTGCGCCGGGATTATTAAAGACGGCATGATGGTATCTCCCGATAAGGAGACCGGAAAAGTAAAAAGCAAAATGTCCCTCGACCAGTTTAAAATCGTCGTTGACATCAACCTGACCGGCGTCTTTTTGACTGTACGTGAATGTGCGGAAAGAATGATTAACAATAAATGCAAAGGTCTGATCTGCATGATTTCTTCTACCGGTTCACTGGGCACGGCCGGCCAAATCAACTATTCATCAACCAAAGCGGCGGTATCGGTAATGCCGAAAGTCATCACTGCCGAATTTATGAGAAGAGGTCTGGGAGGACAAATCCGTTGCGTCGCGATTGCTCCGGGTTATGTAAATACTGATATCTTGAAGGGAATGAATCAGGAAGCTCTCTCCAAGATTAAAGGTGATATCCCTATCGGTCGCTTGATTGAACCGGAAGAAATTGCTCAGCTGGCTGGTGATTTGTTCAAAAACGAAGCGCTGGCGGCGGAAGTGTATTTCTGCAGCGGCGGTTTGCGCCTGGGTTCCAAGGGTTAATTTCCGATTTTTTGCGTACCAGCAGCCCCCGCGACATTCTGTCGCGGGGGCTTTTTGTTAACATGTCAATCAGTTTTATAAAATCGCCGTTTTAAAATAATGATACCCGGATTTGTTATTCCCGTCAGGAATTTGCCATTGGTAATTTCCAATATGCTTTTATGCACGAAATAACACGATAATTTGATAATTTGCTCAACAATTATTGCTGTGCAGAGAGAGAAAATCGAAACTTCGGGAGTTTTGGATAACAAAACATTATTATAAATTACTTTTTTCGAACATTCTCCTTGACATATGATAAAAATTTACCTATTAACGCAATCAGTAAAAAGCAAGTTTTTGCAAAAAGGTTCATTATCTGTAACAATGATGATTGCTGAAAGCCGCTGAGGGGAAGGGCTGCGAATTTCGTTATAGGGGAGATAGCGATTAAGCTGGTCTGCGGCAGGCAACTGTAAGAGGAAGAGGTTTGGGAGAGGCAGGACATCCGCAAACCTTATACAGGGATGATTTTTAGTGAATATTGGACCAAAAAAGAAAGATAGTGGTGAGGGGAACACCATTGAGCTTGCTGCAGGGGAAGGATATAATCCGCAGGCATTTCATGGGCGCCCCGTTGCCGTTGTCAGCCATTCCAGAAATTCAGCTTTATCCTCGTTCTTATATCGTAATAATGTCATCGCTAATAATAATCCGTTATTCGTGGATTTGTCGGTCAATTATATTCAAAAATATTCAAGTAATGTCAAAATAATAGTCGGTGTAAAAGGAGTGAACCACTTTGGGAAGCATTAAACCCCATTATGGTAAAGATTGCGCCATTAAATATTTTTTAATGGAAATAATTAACAATATTTTACTTGAGGAGGAGAGGGCATGTTGAAAAAAGCATTATTGACGTTTGTTTTTGTTTTACTCAGTGCCAGTCTTGTTTTTGCGGCTGGTCCGTTTAAAGATGGTGTTTCCGACGATACCATCAAAGTCGGTGTTTTTCTGGCAAGATCAGGCCCGGTTGCCGGAATTGGTTTGAATGTGGAAAAAGGCTATGTGGCGGCCATCAATGATATCAATAAAAAAGGCGGCGTCCATGGCCGGAAGATTGAAGTAGTATTTGCCGATGATGGATTCAACCCCGCCAAAACCACTGTTGAAGTAAAGAGAATGGTGGAAAGCGACGGCGTATTTGCCGTTTATGGTCTGGGCACACCCGGTATTCTGGCGGTTATGGATTATTTAAATGAAAAGGGAGTCCCCTTTGTCGGCCCCAGCGGCGGCGGCAATAAATTGAGCAATCCTCCGAAGAAATATGTTTTCCCCTTCCAGCCTAATAATTTACTGGAATCGAATGTTTGGGCTACCTATTTAGTGGAACGCAAGAAAGCCAAGAGAATCGCCATCGTGTACCGCAACGTGGAAGACGGCATTGATTCCTACAACGGATTGGCGAATTCTTTGAAAAAATACAACCAGACACTGGTTGCCGCCATCCCGGTGAAACCGACCGACACCGATTTCTCCACTATCTTGCCACAGTTGATTGCGGCTAAACCGGATGCGGTTGTTTTTCATCTGTTCATTCCCCAGTCATCTAACTTTGTCAAACAGGCAAAGCAGTTCGGTTTGAAAGATATCACATACTTAACAAACTATGCCAACCCCGATCCGGTTTACGTAAAGCTGGCTGGCGAGGCTTCCGATGGCGTCGAAGCGACAGCCTGGGCTGTTGCCGATATCTTTAATGTGAACGACCCATTTACAAAAATATTCCGCGAGACCTATCCCAAGGAAATGCCGACGGCTTACGCCGCTGGTGGCTTTGTCGCCGCGGAGCTTCTGATTCTTGGTTTGCAGAAGGCCGGTAAAAACCTCACTCGCGAATCTTTTGTTACCGCGATGGAGAGCCTGAACAAGGTGTCGGCAGTAGTAGCGAACGAAGTGACCTACAAGAAACTGGATTTAAGCGACCCCACCTGCCGTTTTGGTAAAAACAGCATGTATGTTTTGAAAGTGCAAAAGGGTCAGTTTGTCGCTCCTCCGGGACAGACAGCTGACAATATGTGGATCTATTACAAAAAATAACAAGGTAGAAATGTAGTTATTACAAAAAAGCAATCAGCGATCAGCCTGAGAAAAGGCTGGTCGCTGATTGGATAACCTGATTTACGATACACCAGAATAATCATAAAATCTGCCGATTAAGGTGTCTATATGCTGCAAATAAAAGATGTGACCGTAAAGTTCGGCGGCCTCACCGCTGTAAAAAATATGAATTTCGAAGTAAAGAAAAATGAAATTCATTCTTTAATTGGGCCCAACGGCGCCGGCAAAACGACAGTTTTCAACGCTATTACGGGAGTAGTTGATACGGCGGCAGGCGATGTTCTGCTCAACGGTAAATCACTGATTTCCCTCAATACCAACCAGATGATTTATCAGGGATTGGCCAGGACTTTTCAGAATCTGCAGCTTTTCCGTTTCATGAGCGTTTATGAAAATATTTATGCCGGCTATGTCCATAATTATAAAAAATCATTTATTTCCGTCTTCTTTAAACAAAATGCGTCTTTCGATCAGGGTGAAGCTTTTGCCAGAGTAATGGAAGTTGCCGACATGATGCATATTCGCGAACGTCTCGGAAGTTTTCCTGATCAATTACCATATGGCATATTAAAAAGAGTGGAACTAGCACGCGCCATGGCTTCCGACCCTCAGCTGATATTATTTGACGAACCGGCGGCCGGCTTGACCAACGAAGAAACAAAAGAAGTAATAGACGTAATCAAATTACTGCAAAATAAAGGCAAGACAATTTTACTGGTGGAGCATGATATGAATCTGGTCATGAAGGTTTCCGATAGAATCACGGTCATGAATTTCGGAGAAAAGATTGCCGAAGGAACGCCGCAGGAAGTGGCCAACAACCCGGAAGTCATTAAGGTCTATCTGGGCTCCCACTAGCTTGGAAGAATATACTTGGATATGGTTAAAAATGCTTTAAATGGAGATAAAAAAATGCTGGAAGTGCAAAATCTCGTTGTCAAATATGGCGCCGTGCAGGCCGTAAAGGGGAATTCTTTTGCCGTGCGAGAAGGAGAAATTGTTTCCATTCTTGGAGCCAACGGAGCCGGTAAATCATCCACCCTTTTTGGTGTGGCGGGGATGATTGACACCAGGGGTAAACTTTTTTCCAAAGATGTGGTGGAAGGAAAAATTGTTTTCCAGGGGCAGGATATAAGCGATTACTCCAACAGCAAGAGGGTGAAAATGGGCCTTATCCTTTGTCCTGAGGGCAGAAGAAATTTCCCGGAACTGACCATTAAGGAAAATCTGAAGATGGGTGCTTACTGCCGTGGCGATTTCAACAAAAAAATTGATTTTGTCTACAGCCTGTTCCCCCGTTTAAAAGAGAGACAGATACAGCTTGCTAATTCGCTTTCCGGCGGTGAACAGCAGATGCTGGCGATCGGCCGTTCCCTGATGAGCGATCCGGTGATGCTGATGCTGGATGAACCGTCGCTGGGTTTATCACCGGTTTTGATTGATGAAGTCTTTGCCGTTTTAGTTAAACTCAAAGAAAAGGGCATTCCGATCTTGCTGGTGGAACAAAATGCCATCCGTTCCCTAAAAATCAGCGACCGCGCGTATATTCTGGAAACCGGCAAAATAGTCCATGAAGACAAGGCACAAACAATATTAAATGATGAAAAATTGAAAAAAGCATATCTTGGTCTATAAAGTTGGAGGAATAGCAATGTTATTAATTATACAAGGCATCTTATCAGGCATCCCGGCGGGCGTTACTTATGGCTTAATGGGATTTTCCATTGCGCTTATTTTCCGGACAACAGGTGTTATGAATTTCGCCATCGGCCATTGCGGCATGATGGGTGTGTTTTTCGGCTGGATGATTCTGGGTTTTACCAACAGTTTACCTCTGGCTATTTTATCAGGCGTAGTTTTCGGCTGGATTCTGGGTGTTGTCATTGAAAGATTCCTGATGCGTCCGATCAACAATATGTCCCACGGCGGCATGTTAATTATAACTTTAGGCCTGCTTTTTATCTTTACTGATGCTGCTATGTTGATCTGGGGTACCGAAGCTTATCCTTTCCCGGAAATCTATGCGGGAGCGCCGCTGATATTTAATACCAGCGCTCAGCCGATTATTATTTCCGCCAATGATGTCGCTCTTACCATAGTCGGTTTGGTTCTGTCAGTCATTCTGGCTTTGATTTTGGGCTATACAAAAATAGGTATTGCGAGCCGCGCCCGTGCTCAGGATGTAATCGGAGCCAGGGTGGTGGGTATCAACACAGACAGAATTGATATGATTGCCTGGTCGGCCGGAATTGCCATTGCGGTAATAGTAGGTTTTCTGGTGGCGCCGAAAGAGTCAGTGCAGCCCAACATGCTGTTGAACCTGCTAATTTTTGGACTGGTGGCATGCGTCCTGGGCGGCTTTGGCAGCCCCTTTGGCGCTATTGCCGGCGGCCTGGTTTTAGGGGTTCTGGAAAAAGTCGCTACCGTGTTTGTCCCGGTGGATTATCGCCTGGCCATAATATTGTTTATAGTAATTGCCGTGTTGGTTTTAAAACCGTCAGGGATATTTGCCAAACATGTTAAAACTAGAGCATAGAGGGGAGATAAAGCAGTGAAGAATGTTATCAAAGCCGCCATTCTGGCAATAGTAGTGGGTTTTGTTTTCATGGATAAGCCTTTTGTCCTGTTGGTTTTTTCCACTATTGCAATTATGAGCATTGCCGCACTGGGACTTAATATACTTTCCGGATATGCGGGTGTGGTTTCCATCGGCCACGCCGCCTTCATGTTGATTGGCGCTTACACGAGCGCCATGATGAGTATTCATTTACATACTCCGTTTGCCGTCAATGTAATTACTGGAGCAATATTATCAGCGATTTTTTCCCTGGTTTTCGGCGTGCCCGCCCTGCGGCTGGCCGGATTTTATCTGGCTATTGCCACCCTCGCGATGATGGAGGCGCTGGTGCAGTTTACTTACGCCTCGGAATTTTTAGGGGCTGCTCAGGGTATCAAAAACATTCCACGGTTATTTCAATCGGAGCTGGCTGTTTATGCTTTAAATGCGGCAGCCTTGATTGGTATTTCCTATCTGATTAACTTAATGATCAAGTCGCCGGTCGGCGTTAAATTTAAAATGCTGCGCGACAGTGAAATGGCGTCCAGCGCCTATGGTGTCAACGTTTCAGTTACCAAGATTCAGGCCTTTGTTGTCAGTGCGGTTTTATGCAGTATTGCCGGTTCGTTATATGCTCATACCATCGGTTACATTGGCCCGGAAGATTTTGGCCTCTTTCCCTCGGTTATGCTGCTGGCGATGATTTTAATCGGAGGCATGGCTACTGTTTCCGGCGGTGTCATTGGCGCCGCGATTATCACAGGCTTGCCGTTTTTCTTCTCGCGCGGCAAAATTCCCATGTCTCTTATTGTTGGTGTCGCATTGATTTTCTTCGTTCTTTTTTCACCGGCGGGGCTTGTGTACCGCATCAGTGTTATCTATGGGAAATATCTGCAGAGGCCATACATCTGGCTGATCCGCGTAATTCTCAAAATGCTTAAGCCGACCGGAAAATTTGTTACAGTCAACGGCGTTAAAATGCATTATGTCGAGCATGGTGAAGGCCAGCCGGTTATCATGATTCATGGGAATCTCGCCCACCACAAGTGGTATCAGAAGGTATGGGATCTGCAGGGTTACAAGACCTACGCAATTGATCTGCCGAACCATATGTGGTCGGAATGGACGGAATCGGTCAGTATTGAAAAGTACGCTGATTTTGTCAAAGGTTTTATGGCTGAGCTGGGAATAAGCAAGGCGATAATTGTCGGTCATTCTCTGGGCGGCGCGGTCGCCATGAATCTGGCGGTGAAATACCCTGATGCCGTAGATAAGCTTGTTCTTCTTGCCGCCGGACCTCCTACCGGAATTCAATCGGCGCCGGAGCGCTATCCTGTTTATGAGCGTTTGAAAACGGATAAGAACATGCTGAAAATGTTTATGAAGGCCGTAGCGCCCGGTTTAAAAGACATGCTGCTGATGGATAAGCTGGTCAACTATGTTTTTCTGCAAAACCCCATGGTTTATATTGCCCATGCCGATGAAGTGGGAAAATTCAATATTACGAATATCAAATCGCAGTACAAGAATCCCTACATCTTCCTGCTGGGAGACAAGGATATCGCCATATCAAAAAACATGGCGGAAGCGACACTGGCCTACCTGGGAAGTAACGGCAAGTTGATTATGCATGAAGGTATCGGCCATGCCCTGATTATGGAAAATCCGGAACTGTTTAAGAAGGAGTTTTACGCCTTTGCCAATCAGAGTATTTAGCAGATTGCCAAGGTGGTCAAAAAATAAATTTAGTTAAGTTAAATATTAAAGTTTTGTTTTTAGTTGAAAAGGATAGGTGTTCATGTTAGTTATGAACATAATTTTTAAATTATTTTAAACGGAGGGAAGACAATGCTAAAAAGTAAGTTGGGGAAAATTGTTGTTTTATGCATTCTTGCACTGTGCTTATCTGTACCTGTTTTTGCTGCAGAAAAGCCGATCAAAGTAGCTTTGATAGCTTCGACCAGCGGAGCATTGGAGCAGTACGGTAAACAGACAGTTGTTGGCTTTATGATGGGTTTGGAGTACCTGACCAACGGCACCATGAAAGTATTGGGTCGCCCGATTGAAGTCTTACAAAGAGATGACCAGTTACAGCCGGCTTTGTCCAAGCAGCTGCTTATTGCGGCATATAAAGATGATAAAGTGGACATCGCAGTTGGTCCGACATCATCAGCAGCCGGAATGGCTCTTCTGGATGTACCGAAGGAATTCAAGAAGATATTGATTGTCGAACCGGCGGTTACCGATGAAATTACCGGTCCCAAAGGCAACGATTACATATTCAAGACCGCGCGGAACTCTTCACAGGACGCGATAGCCAATGCCGTCGCGATTGCCGGCCCCGATGTTTATATTGCCACATTAGCTCAGGACTATACCTTCGGCCATGCTTTTGTTGCTTCGTTTGAGAAAGCCTGCAATGCCAAGGGTGCCAAAATTGTCCATAAAGAATTTTTACCCACCACCACCCAGGATTTTACACCTGCCGCACTGAGAATCATTGATGCTCTGAAAGACAAACCCGGTAAAAAGTATGTATTCATGAACTGGGCGGGTAAAGGCAGCCCTTTGAACAAGATGAAGGACATGCAGGTTGACACAAAATACGGTATCGGACTGACCACCGGCGGCAATATTATTCCCGTTCTGAAAGCTTACAAGGCTTTTCCGGGGATGACCGGCGCCGGTTACTATTATCACACCAACCCGAAGAACAAGATGAATGACTGGTTTGTCAGCGAACACAAGAAACGTTACAACAATATGCCGCCCGACTTCTTCACCTGTGGCGGATTTGCTGCGGCAGCCGCGATGATTGCCGGCATTAATAAAGCCAAGTCGGTTGATTCGGAAAAGCTGAAGGCCGCCATGTCCGGTATGCATTTCCAGACACCGAAGGGCGAAATGGTATTCCGTAAATCGGATCAGCAGGCCCTGCAGTCCATGTTCGTTTTCAAGTTAAGGAATGAAGACGGTGTTGATTGGGCAATACCGGAGCTGGTCAAAGAATTGACCTGGAAAGACATGGATATTCCTTCAGGAAGATAAATGATTTTTCATACAAGGTGCCCCGCAATCGGGGCATCTTCGTATGAATCAATGAAGGCTCTTGCTAAAATACATTCATGAGGCTGGAGTGCGGGGAGTTAGATATGAGTAATACACCAATTATTGAAAGCAAAGCTATAACAATTCGTTTCGGCGGGCATGTTGCCGTTAATGAGGTTAGTTTGCAAATCGAGCCGTTTAAAGTAAAATCCATTATCGGACCGAACGGCGCCGGTAAGACCACTTTTTTTAATCTGGTCAGCGGTGAATATAAGGCGACAAGCGGCAGTGTCCTTTTTAAAGGCAAAGATATAACACACCTTGATCCGGCCGACCGGTGCAAGTTGGGTATTGGCCGCTCCTTCCAGTTAACGAATATTTTTCCGACACTCACAGTGCTGGAAAATGTTCGTTTATCGGTGCAATCCAGAGAAAATGTGGGATTTGATTTCTGGCGGAATTTCCGGCACAAATATGCCCATCTGGAAGATGAAGCCTATGATATCTTAAAGAGCGTTTTGATGGACGCCAAATGGCATGACGAAGCTTCCAACCTGACTCACGGCGAGCAGAGGAAACTGGAGATTGCCATGCTGCTGGCTTTAAAGCCGGAAGTAATGCTGCTGGATGAACCGACTGCCGGCATGAGCATTGAAGAAGTTCCGGCCATTCTGGATATTATCAAGGAAATTAAATCGAGAAGCGATAAAACGATTATTTTAGTTGAACATAAATTTGATATGATTATGGCTGTATCGGATTCTATCGCTGTTTTGCAGGAGGGGTGTCTCATTGCCAATGACACGCCGCAAGCCATAGCATCCAATGAACAGGTAAGAGCGGCCTATCTGGGAGGAGGTATGAAAAGTGGATAATATAATTTTGTCCTTAAAGGAGGTTCATTCCCATATCGGCCAGCACCATATATTGCAGGGTGTCAACCTGGATGTGATTGATAAACGCCCGACGGCAATTTTAGGACGCAATGGCGCCGGTAAATCAAGCACAATAAGAACGATCATGGGATTCAATCCCCTGACATCCGGAACAATTGAATTAAACGGAGAAAATATCGG
>JAKLDS010000020.1 GCA_022703375.1 Deltaproteobacteria bacterium
GATTACATCGAGTTATTTTACAATCGTAAACGCAGGCATTCTGCGTTAAACTACAGAAGTCCCATGGCATTTGAAAACGCCGGGATTGTCCCTTAACCAAAGTGTCCGTTTTTCTGGGGGAAGATCAGGGGAGAGATTTTTAAAAGTTATTATAAATATTTATTAAGGAGTTTAAAATGGCCGATAAGTCAAAAATAGGTTATGAGTTTCCCGTCTGTTCCATTGATGTAGAAAAAACCAAAATTGCTGATTTTGCCATGGCAGTAGCTCAGAAAGATGTACCGGAAAAAATCAACCCGATTTATACCAATGAGGAAGCGGCAAAAAAAGCCGGCTATCCGGGAATCACTATTCCCCCAACTTTCGGCACCACTTTCATGTTCCGCACCGGCGGCGGTTTAATGGGCGTGGTCAATGCCCTGGGCATTAATCTTGGCAAACTGCTGCACGGCGAAGAAGAGTATGAATATTTCGGCGACGTATGCGCGGGCGATGTCATAACCGGCAGAATAAAAGTGATAGACATGTACCAGAAGGAGCGAAAAGGAAAATCGGGAAGATTCATGGAATTCACGGTGCTGGAAACGGAAATGAGAAATCAACGCGGAGAGCTGGTTATCAGGGCCCGTTCAACTATGGTGGAAAGGTAGGAGATTACCATGAAACTTAATTACGATAACATCAATGTCGGAGATGAAATGCCTGTTTATGTTTCTCAGCCCCTTACCCGGACTGATCTCGTCAAATACGCCGGCGCCTCGGGCGATTTCAATCCACTGCATCACGATAATACTTTTGTCAAGTTACTCGGCATGGAAAGAGTTATTGCGCACGGCATGCTGATTATGGGCATTGCCGGCGAAGCAATCACGGCCTGGATTGACAATAAGAACCTGCGTAAATTCAACGTGCGGTTCGCCGGTATGACCGAACCAGCCGATTTTGACGACCTGGAAAACACGACAAAAAGAGCCACTATTACTGTCACCGGCAAAGTAGTCAAAAAATATGAGGAAAACGGTGAAAAGCGAATCCAGTGCGATATTACTGCTCAGAACGGCTTTGACAGCACAAAGTTGACCGGATTTTTTATCGCCGCCCTGCCCCGGTAGGATTTTTTCATGGTCGTTTTATGAGAGCCCATATTCTGGTAATTGACGACGATGCGGTCGCCTGCGAGTTTTTGCAGGAAGCTCTTTCCCGCGAGGGCTATGAAGTAGTGTCCTTTACATCGGCAGCGCAGGCCCTGCAGGAAGAACTTTCCGGCTACGATCTGCTGATGTCCGATATCCGGATGCCCGGCATGGACGGTCTGCAGTTTCTTTCTGCGGTACAAAAAAAATGGCCGGACCTGCCCGTGATTCTCATGACCGCCTATGGTTCTCTGGAAACAACAATGGAAGCCATCAGCATGGGCGCTTGGGATTATATCAGCAAGCCTTTTTCTCCGGAAGAATGCCGGGCGATTGTCAAGAAAGTTCTGGAAGTACGGGAGCTGCGCGAACGGCGCATGAATCTCCAGCCGGAATCTGCGGCGGAACCGAAATTAATCGGTTCTTCCGCAACGATGGTTGATTTTTACAAGCAGATAGCCCGGGTCGCCGATGCGCCGGCCAGCGTTCTGGTGGAGGGTGAAAGCGGCACCGGCAAAGAGTTGACCGCCCGTTCCCTGCACAATATGTCGGCGCGGCGCAATAAACCGTTTGTGGTTGTGCATTGCGGCGCCATCCCCGATAATCTCCTGGAATCGGAATTGTTCGGTTATGAAAAGGGCTCGTTTACCGGCGCCGATCATCAGCATCTGGGGCTGCTGGCCTCGGCCGAAGGCGGCACCATTTTTCTCGATGAAATAACGGAAATGTCCACCGCCCTGCAGGGCAAGTTCCTGCGGTTCATGCAAAACGGCGAAGTGCGGAAAATCGGCGGCCATGAGGTGCGCAATGTTGCCGTCCGGGTCGTGGCGGCGGCCAATAAAAATATTGATGAAGAAGTTGCGCAGGGAAGGTTTCGCCTTGATTTGCTGTACCGCTTTATTGTGCGGCTGCGCATTCCTTCGCTGCGCGAACGCAAGAACGATATCCCCCTGCTTATTGAATCCATGTTAAAGAAATTCGGCTATCCGCAGGTACGACTTTCCGTGGAAGCAATGGAATTGCTGATGGCTTATGACTGGCCGGGCAATGTGCGCGAGTTGGAAAATGTTTTACAGCAGACTCTGTTGCTCTCTCCCTTTGTTGTCATCCTGCCGGAGAACCTGCCGGAAAGATTCCGCAAAGCGCAGGGCGAAGCAGCGGATGCAAACCTGCCGGATCTGACGCCGCTGGAAAGGGCGGAGTGTGATAAAATACTGCAGACGCTCAGGGAATCATCATGGAATCAATCCAAAACAGCTCTGCTTTTGGGCATTGACCGCAAAACACTGCGCCTGAAAATCCGGCGCTATGGATTGACCGAGGAAAAAATATCTCCGGGCGTTTTATCGTCTGACTAAAATTAATCCGGCAGGCCGGAGAGGGCGCTGCTAATTAAGAAAAAGGAATCGGGCAAAATATATTCCCGCTTAAGCGGAGGTATCGCCCCCGGCGGCAATCCGCTCCAAATCGGCAAATATTTTTCAATTTTGTCCTGTTTATGAAAAATACCGCCGCGCCGTATTTAATTAACGTGACGGATATTCTTAATTTAATTATTGTCCGGCTTGCCGTGCTCTTTTTTCAGGATAAATTTTTGCACTTTCCCGGTAGCAACCGTCATCGGCAATTCTTTCAAAACAACCATATATTTGGGAATCTTGAATTTACCCAGCCTGCTTCCTAAAAATTCCTGCAATTGTTCCAGAGTCAGGCTTTGCCCCGGTTTCAAAACGACACAGGCTTTTCCGACTTCATCCCACTTTTCATCGGGAACGCCGATTACCGACGCCACCTCAACAGCGGGGTGCTGTATGATATGAATTTCAATTTCCGCAGGGTAAACATTGGCCCCGCCGGATTTGATCATATCCTTCTTGCGGCCGACAACCGCATAATCGCCATCTTCATCAATCTTAAACAGATCGCCCGTGTGGAACCATCCGTCCGGCATCGCCTCTTTTGTCGCTTCCGGTTTATTCCAATAGCCGATCAACATATTCTCGCCTCTCAGGAGAAGCTCTCCTTCCTGACCCTGCGGAACATCCTTGCCGTAATCATCAACTATCCTCATATCAACGTGCAGCATCGGTTTGCCAACGGTGCCGGGCTTGCCATTGCCCTGGAAATTGTTCGGCCCGACTTCAGTTAAACCGTATCCTTCCATCATCGCAATGCCTTTGGCGGCAAAAACATCTCTGACTTTCTGCGGCAGCGCAGCGCCGCCATTTCCTATCAGGCGAAGTGATGAAAAATCAGTTTTTTCAAATCGGGTTGAGGCAATTATCATTTGAAACATTGTCGGAACACCGACAAACAGCGTAACTTTTTCCTTCTCAATCGTATTCAGAATCGAGTCAACATCAAAACCGGCCATTAGAATATTTTTGCCGCGGCAGTGAAACAGCGGCAGATGGAAAATATTCCAGCCGCCGGTATAAAACATGTTCATATGGATAGTGGCAATATCATCGGCGTTAAGGTTCCAGCCGATATTGGTAATGATGGAATTCCAGGTAATCATACCATGGCTTAAAAGAGCCCCCTTGGGCAGACCCGTTGTTCCGGAGGTATAAATAATTAATTGCGGATCAGCGGCTTTAATATCAACTTCCGGCGGCCGCTTTGTGGAAAGACCACCCCACGCGGCAGGCAGGCTTTTGCCGACAGTCTTATCGTCGTCAATACATACATAATGAGGGATTTTGACTTTCGGTTTCAAACCGTCAATCACAGTCAGATAATTCTTATCAAAGAAAAAAACCTTCGGCAGGGCATCTTCCAGATAATAGATAAACTCATTGGGAGCGAGACGGATGTTCAGCGGAACAAGGATGGCGCCTAGCCTGCTGGCGCCGAAAAATAACTTGATATATTCCACCCGATTTAAGGCGAGGATGGCTATGCGGTCACCTTTAACGACATCGCATTCATTGCGCAGGAAATTAGCCATTTTGTGAACTTCATCGGCTAATTCTCCGTATTTATAACGGCGGTTGCCTACTAAATCAACTAAAGCTTCTTTTTCAGGAAAACTGCCACCCCAACGGCCAATCCAATCTCCGTATATCATAACCATTCTCCTTTTTTTAATTTAGCCCCGGCGGATAAGCAATGCATTCCCCGCATAACCAATGTCCGCTGATATCATGAGTGCAAGTTCACCGTCTTTCATCAGGTTTTTCTTCACTGACTGATTTCCGGGAAAGAATATGCTGATTCCGGCTACGCGGTTTCAGTATCACGACCAGATACGTTTTTGTGTCCGAACAATTTTATTTCTGATTACATCCGAGGGCATGTGCGAACGTGCGGCTATATACCGCATCGTAATAATAGCGCATGACATAAGCCGCAAAGCCGATAATACCAGCGTTTGCCTGAGGCTCCTGCATCTATATCTGCATACCTCCTGAAAATGTTTTGCTTTCCCTTGTGGAAAAAATCAGATTCCCAGGTATGATTTTCTTATGTGATCGTTGCCCGCGAGATTATCGGCTGTATCGGCCATCGCTATTTTACCGTTTTCCAGTATGTAGCCCCTGTCGATTGCCTTCAACGCCTGGCGGACGTTCTGTTCAGTTACCAGAACGGAAACTGATTTTTTCAAGTCCTTTAAACGGTGAAACACTTCCGTAACTAATGATGGCTGCAAACCGCCTGAAGGTTCGTCCAGAATCAAAACTTTCGGATCAGACATTAGCGCCCGGCCGATAGCCACCATTCTCTGCTGACCGCCGCTCATGCTTCCGGCAGCTTGATTCAATCTTTCCTTCAAGACTGGAAATATTTCAAAAACAAAATCCAATCTCTCCTGATATTTCTTTCTGGCTCTGGCAATATACGCGTTACCGGTGCGTAAATTTTCTTCGACCGTCATAAAGGGAAATAATTCCCTGTCCTGGGGAACAATGGCAATTCCGTGTTTGATAATCTTGTCGGTTTCCATTTTAACAAGCGATTCGCCATCCAGAACAATCTCTCCGCTAACCGGTTTCACCAGACCGAGGATAGTATTAATAAGAGTGGTTTTTCCCGCGCCATTGGGACCGAACAAACCCACTGATTCATCGCCGACGTTTATTGATAGATCCCAGAGAATCTGCAACTTGCCGTAAAAT
This sequence comes from Deltaproteobacteria bacterium, assembly GCA_022703375.1. Taxonomy (GTDB): domain Bacteria; phylum Desulfobacterota; class Syntrophia; order Syntrophales; family Smithellaceae; genus JAKLDS01. The sequence goes on from JAKLDS010000020.1 coordinate 5,252, forward strand.
ACATTTAAATTTTTGACTTCTAACATTCTGATTCCTCACCAAGATATGCCGTGATTACACGTTGATCCGCAGATACATCCTCATAGAGGCCTTCACACAATACCTTGCCCCATTCCAAAACGATTACGCGATGAGTGAGCTCCCGGATAACCCGCATAACGTGTTCAATTATTATAATGGTCATCCCCTGTCCGTTAATTTTCCGGACAGTTTCAATCATTTCCATCGTTTCATCTTTATTGAGACCGGCCATAACTTCGTCCAGAAATAATAAAGAGGGCTCGGTAGCCAGGGCACGGGCAATTTCCATTTTCTTGATTTCCAGTGCCGTCATGGCCGAAATCGGTCTTTCCACCTTTTCCAGAGCCATGAATTGGCAGATTTCCATTGCATTATTCCGGGCAACCTTCAGGGAATGGCCTTTGCCGAACAGCCCCCCCATCATGATATTTTCCAGCATATTCAAGCCATGCAGCGGCCGCATTAATTGAAAAGTACGGGCAATTCCCAGATGGCACCTCTCATGCGCCAGAGTCATTGAAATATCCCGTCCTTTAAATTCAATCTTACCGGAAGTAGGTAGATAGAGGCCGGCAATGACATTGGTAAAAGTGGATTTCCCGGCGCCGTTGGGACCGATGACACCGACAACTTCCTTTTCATTTATCTCCATGCTGACATCGCTCAGCGCCGCCAGACCGCCGAACTGCCTTGTTAAATTTGTAGTTTTTAAAAGTGCCATTGATTAAATCCTGTTCAACAAATTAATTGTGCGCCTTAGCGCCGATTTTTTTAAAAATCCCATAAATTCCGCCGGGAAGCCAGAGAATTGCCACAATCATAATAATTCCATACACAAGTAAATGACCATAAGGAATTACCAGTTTCAGGGCTTCCGCAATTACACTTAACAATACGGCGCCGATTACCGGCCCCCATGTCGAATTCGAACCGCCCAGTAAAACCATTGTCACCGGTAACAGCACGAAATTAACGCTGAAGGAAGATTCCGGCGTAACAAAACCGTAAATCTGGGCATAGGCTCCGCCAACCATTCCTTGAATGGCCGATGTTATAACAAACACGATGACCAGGTATTTAAAAATATTAAGGCCGCTGGAGGCGGCGACAATTTCATCATTGGCCGTTGATGTAAGGGCAAAATGAATTCTCGTCTTTTGAAATACCCAGGAAAGAATAATCGTAAAGACGGCTATGGCCAGCATCAGCCAGTAAGTGCCCGCGGCATCTCCTTTAAATATGGCATTGGGCAGAATAATCCCTTCCGGACCTCCGGTAATATCAAAATTACGCACCAGAATGCGGAATATTTCTGTTACTGCAAGAGTTACAATGGCGAAGTAAAGCAACCGCAAATGCAACACTGCATATCCCACCAGAAGAGCAATCAGCCCTGCCAGCAGCGCCCCGATTAAAATACTGACCAGGGGATTCAATCCCAGGTTAATTGTGCAAAGCACTGTCGTGTAGCCGCCGATGCCACAAAAGCCGGCAACCCCGAGGGACATCTGTCCCGATCGAAGCAGCATATCCCAGCTCACGGCCAGGGCCATGTAGATAAAAATAATGTTCAGCATCTGCAGCGGATAGACGCCCAAAAATTTGGGGAGAGAAATTGCCACTAGCACACAAACTGCAAAAATCATATATTTCCAGTACTTCATTTTACCTGCCTTTGATGTGATCTATACATAATAACGCCGATTATCAGCGCAAAAAAGATAATATCCGACCATTTTGCATATTCCAGAGAAGATAAGACCAGGCACTCGGAAAGTCCTAAAATGAGGCTGACCCACAAAACACCCGTCAAAGAACCAATACCGGCAACTGCAATCAAAGCAAAGGATTTCAATGTATAGGCTAAACCGACTTCCGGAAAGATAGTGTTTCTTGTTCCGAAGATGGGACCGATTGCTCCGATTATCGCCACGGAGATGGCAAATACTATCAAATAAATCCAATTAATATTAATGCCGACCACCTTGGCGCCTCGCGGATTCTGTCCTACAGCAAGGGCGGCCTGACCCGTTCTGGTTTTTTTGAGGAATAGCTGAAGCCCGACCAACACAAGAATCGCCGCCGCCACGTAAATGAATTCATATGTGCCGAATTGAAAGTCTCCTATCTTCATCGAAGAGGAAACATAGTCCAAACTCAGCTTGCGCGGCTGATTGGTCGCAATAATATTAACCGCTTGTCCCAGAACCAGGGAAAGCCCGAAACCCAGCAGCAGTTGATTCAATTCCGGCGCGCCGATTACATGTTTGAATGTTATATAGTAGGAAATCATGCCGAAGATGAAAAACACTATCAAAGCCGGAACTACTGCCACCAGAGGATCCATGCCCAATTGTACATTCATGAAGTACGCAAAATATGCGCCCAGCATCATAAAATCGCCGTGGGCGAGATTAATTATTCCTACCACGCCCAAAAGCAATGCCATTGGCAGGGCAATCAACGCATAGAGAGATGACCTTTGTATTCCTTCAATAAGGACATAGGGCTTATAAATCCCCAGCAGAACGAAGATCACTAAGACGGCGACAAAACCTAAAACAAAATTTCTCTGCCTGAATTTGTTTACAATTGAATTTATCATAGCGATTTAATCCCAAAGCCAAAAGGTACCCTTGCGGAAACAAGTTCCGCAAGGGGCCAATATTTTAATTTACCTGTTTATTACCGTTTATCCCACGCTGGGAAAGGATACAGCAATTTGCCCGTGGCTATATTGAACGGCCAAATGACTACCACTTTACCCTTTTGCCACTGCATGATTTTGGGTGAGGCATATGCCTGATGGTTGATGAACTTGCTCTTACCGAAGACAAATTTATCACCCGTCGGGGAGTCATAAGAAGTCGCTTCCAGAGCTTTAATCAAGGCAGCCTTTTCCACAGTACCCGCCTTCTTAATAGCGTTAGCGACAATCATGATATTAGTATAAGCAAGGGGACCAAAATAAGTGGTCGGAGCATCGTTGAATTTCTTATGGAAAGCATCGGAATATGCTTTGCTTGGCTTGCTCACGTTCTTAATTGCCTCATTCCACATGCTGTAGAAAACAACAGCTTCATTGAGTGGCGATTTGGCAAAATCCACAGGCCACGCCGGAGGAGACCCTACATAAACGGCAGGAGCAAAACCGATTTCCTTGGCCTGTTCCAACATGGGTATTGCGTCTTTATCATAACCCACCCAGGTAAATATATCAGGATTGAATTCTTTGGCATGTCTCAACACGGAACGGTAATCACCGCCGCCCAGCGCTGCGCTTTTGAAAGCTTCGCCCTGAATAACAAATTTTTTCGCTTCTATGATGCCCTTGGTGGCCTTGAAGCCGTTAGTCCCAAAAGGACCTTCTTCGTATGCCGAAAATTGTCTTTGCTGTTTTATGTTGGGATATTTTGCGGCTATTTCATCCCAGCCCTGATTAAATATCGCAATCTGCTGATAATCCCAGGTATGCAGATGGAAGAACCAATCCTGACCTTCCAGGGCCTGCTCAATTTTGCCCGACGCGCCGCCGATCCAAACCGTGACTTTACCGTATTTTTTCATACCGGGAATCAAAGCCATTGTTACTCCGGATGACATGCCTCCGACAAAGACATCAACCTTGTCCACTGTTGCCAGTTTATCCAGAGCGGCTGCACCCTTGTCCGGTTTCATTTCATCGTCAATCACAATCAGCTCTAACTTGCGCCCTAAAACACCGCCCTTCTTATTGATCTCATCCACGGCAAGTTCCATAGACCTGATGCCGTCTTTTCCCGTTGCATCCCCCAACGGCAAAATGGCGCCAATTTTAATTGGATCCGCCGCCTGGACAGGCGCAGCAACAATAAATAGGCCGGTCAAAAATGCTGCTAACAATAAACCAACTAAAAATTTAATTCTCATCTTAGCCCCTCCTTTTTTTAATAACGTTAACAATATATTATTTTATTGTTTAAAAACTAATACCAAATTCACTTTTACATGTCAAATATTTTTACAATTAGAAATAATGCCCGCGACGAAACAAATATGCAATCATTGCTTCATCGCCACTTAATCATCTGACAGGTCTATCCTTTCTGATATTTTTCGCGTAATGCATTTTTCAGCACCTTGCCCATCGCATTACGCGGCAGAACATCAATAAAAGCGACGCTGGCCGGAACCTTGAATTTGGCCAGCCGCGTTTTCAAATGAGCCAGAATTTGCTCTTCCGAAAGCTCTTTCCCCTTTTTCAATACAACAATTGCCTTGCCGACTTCGCCCCATTTTTTATCCGGTACGCCGATAACCGCCGCTTCGGCGATCTCGGGCAATTCATAGAGAGCATTCTCCACTTCGGCAGGATAGACATTTTCGCCGCCGGAGATAAACATGTCTTTCTTGCGATCAACGATATATAAATCGCCATCCTCATCAATGCGGGCGATATCGCCGGAGTGGAACCAGCCGCCGCGAAAAGCTTCTTTCGTGGCATCCGGCCTGTTCCAGTATTCCAGTAATACATTGGGGCCGCGATAAATCAATTCGCCGGTTTCGCCCGGTTTCACGTCATTCATATCGTCATCCACAACTCTGGTTTCCAGGTGCATCAGACGGCTGCCGATTGATCCTGCTTTTATCAGATATTTATCCCTATCCAGAACGGTAACGCTGGGTCCGGCTTCGCTCATACCGAATCCCTGTCCCAGTCTAATCCCCTTGGAATCATAAAGTTTGACAAGACTGACCGGCAGGGGCGCACCACCGCTCATGACGATACGGACATTTTTCAGAACGTCGAAATCAGGCTGCTGAGCCAGGAAGAGGAAAATGGCCGGAACACCCATGAATATTGTAATTCTCTCTTTTTTCATGAGGTCCAGGGCTTTGGCGGGATCAAATGTTCTGGTGATAACTGCTGTGGCTCCGATGTAAAGCATGGGAAGGGTAAACAGACCGATGCCGCCAATATGAAACATCGGTATAACCATCAGATTCCTGTCCTGGGAAGTAATATCCATCGGAATAATAACATTGACTGCGTTCCAGAAACTGGCGCCCTGAGTCAATACAGCGCCCTTGGGTTTGCCGGTCGTTCCGGCAGTATAGATAATCAAATGCGGGGTCTCCAGATTAACCTCTTTTTCAGGAGTCGGCTCGGTCTCAGTTTCACTGGCCAGAAGATCTTCGTATTTTGCCGCAAAGGGAAATGATGCGGCACCCAATGAAACATAATTCTTTATCGCTGCCTTGACCTTGATTTCTTCCACAGCCTTAGCGAAGAATTCATCAAACACAAGAGTCTGAGCGCCGCTGTCTGTGACAATGAAAGTCAATTCGTGGGGAGTCAGACGCCAGTTGAGCGGTACCAGCATGGCACCGATCTTGGCCGTCGCCATAATCAATTCCACAAATTCAATGCAATTAAAGGCAATAATCGAAACCCGGTCACCGGGTTTGACACCCAACTTCTGAAGCGAGTGAGCGGCACGATTAACCCGTAGATTAAGATCGCGGTAACTGATTCTCTTATCACCTTCTACTATAGCCTCTTTTTCGGGAGTAACTTTTCCCCGATATTTGAGCCATGAGCCAATTCCTTCTGCCTGCATTTTAATAATCTCCCTCCTTGTTTTAATAAAACTGCTTTTAATAAAAAGTGCAACTTTTCTATTTTCCCCATTTTATAATACTTGAGGAAAAAGCATATCCAGTGCCTGCACCAAGCATGCAAACATTTGAACCATTCTTAATCTTGCCCGCTTCGATTCCAAGATTCAAACCTAAAAAATTATCAGCGTGGCCACAATGACCATAGTCATAATGATACACTGTTTTATCACGCGCGATTCCCAGGGCATCCATTACACCAAACTGTGATCTGGGACTGGTGGCAACCATTGAAAGATAATCAATTTCCTCCGGTTTGATACCGGAATTCTTGCAGGCTTTTTTAACAGCGTTAGTGAAATCAGGTAAAGATCTTTTATTCAAATTATCCTTCATTTGCTCGAGGTCGTTAAGCTGTGCATAATTTATCTGGTCAAGTATTTTCGGGTTTTCCATTATTTCTCTCACTTTTTCCATGGTTAAATGCCGCGATCCGCCGCCCACTCCAACTACGTTCGTTGCAAACACGGGATCTGTAACAATCCCGGTTCCCAAAATATTATTTTTGTCAAGATCTCTGACCAGAATGGCTGCAAAAGCTCCCGGAGCCATATTGTACATGAAGGAATGTGTAGGGTCTTTTAAATTAGCGAGGTTGCAGTTTACGTTCCCCCCCACTACCATCACTGTTTTTAAGGAAGGATCTGAATACATGGTTTCTTTGGCTACTTTTAACGCGAGAGGCGTCCCCGCGCAGCGAAAAGACAGATCAAAGGCATAACATGAATCAACCGTCGCTCCAATCTGCTGCTGCACATAAATACCTATTGTCCAGCAGGTATATTCCGCATAGGTTTCACCGGCATATAAGATCAAATCAATATCGAGAGGTTTGACACCGGTCTTTTTCAGGACTTCTTTTGCCGCTTTTACAGCCATGATTCCCGGATGATCGTCAGATCCACCAACGTATTTTCTGTGAATGCCCATTTTGTCTTTCAACACATTCACGGGAACATTGGTAATGGCAGAAAGCTCTTCAGCGGTAATAGTTTTTTCGGGAAGGTATACGTGATAATCGAGAATTCCAACTTTAAAATTATTATCCATACAAATCTCCTTTTATAGCTTAAACTGGACTCTTAGCGGTATAATTGATTTTGGAGCCTGATACTGATGATTTTTAATATATGTGAATCATCTGTCAGTTTTTTACAAAAAAAAGATTTTTCTGTCAAGCAATTTTTTATTTGTTATTTTGATTTTTCTCCGGAATTGAGGCAAAAGAGAAGAATTTCAACAATATCATTAAGATGCTGATTAGAAATTTTTGTCTGGCGGTCCGACGACCAGACAACCCGCTTCAGTTCGATGAAATCGGCTATACGCATCAGGCAGTGAGCAAGAAAAAACCGGAAAATGCCGTATTTCACCTTTCTGCATGCCCAGCGCCCATCCCTGTGAATATCCAATCGCGCTCACTTTGTAATGCTGTCGCGCCGGCGCGGCAACTCCGGCGGCGAAGCTATATCCCCGTCCGGCAAACGTTTCCATTATGCGGCGCGACTGACCCTGCCCGTCTGAAGGACGATGACAACATTTATATTTTGTTGCCGTAATAATATCATTAAAGACTTGGAATTTTAAGTAATTCTCTGGAATCATTTATGAGATAATCAGGATGGGCCGCTGCTATTTTTTCCTTGCTGTGCCAGCCCCAGGTCACGCCCACTGTTTTAACTCCGGCTGCCTTTCCTTCAACGATATCGCCGGTTGTATCGCCGACGTAATAAATCTCCGCCGGAGAGATATTATATTTTCCCCGGGCATGAATCATTTTATCTTTTTTGCTGAGCATGAAATCGGAACCCCATACTTCCTGAAAACAGCCGTTATAACCGAATTTCTCCAACGCCGGGCGAATTGTTTTGGAGTCGTTGGAAGAAATTATCACGAGAATGTTGTTTCTGCTCAATTCCGCCACCACGGGAGGCATCGCGGCAACAGGCTTCATCTCCTGATATTTTACATCGGCCAGCGGACCTGCGGAAGCGGTAAAAAACCGGTTTAAATCCACGCCGCGCGCCACCAGGGATTCGTAAAAATTACCGGTAAAAAGATCGAGAAATTCCTCACAACCTCCGGTCAGCGGTTGATTAATTTTTTCCAGCGCCGCATTGACAATCCTGTAATAGACATCCAGCGACTCCACCAGCACTCCGTCAAAATCAAAAAGAAACAATTTCATTAAAAAAATCTATCCCTTCAATACGGTGCGGATTGATTTGCCGTAGGGTTTCTCCAGAATTCCCTTTTCCGTAATTATGGCGGTAATGAAACGGGCGGGAGTAACATCGAAGGCCGGATTGCGGACTTTAATGTTGCGGGGAGCCGTCGGCACACCACGGAAGCTTGTAACTTCCGCTGCCGCTCTTTCTTCAATCGGGATTTCCGCACCCGTTTTTAAAGAAGCATCAATTGTGGAGAGCGGGGCGGCAATATAAAAAGGAATATTATGCGCTCCGGCCAAAACGGCTAAGGAGTAGGTGCCGATTTTGTTGGCGGTATCGCCATTGGCGGCAATCCGGTCGGCGCCGACGATGATTTTATCAATCCGTCCCTGCTGCATCAAAAAACCGGCCATATTGTCGGTAATCAGCGTTGCCGGAATTTTTTCCTTTTGCATTTCCCAGGCGGTCAGCCGCGCTCCCTGCAAAACCGGTCTGGTCTCATCCACATAAACATGGAGTTTCTTGCCCTGCTCTCTGGCCGCCCGCAGCACACCCAGCGCCGTGCCATAGCCGGCTGTCGCCAGAGCGCCTGCATTGCAATGAGTTAAAATATTGTCGCCATCGTCAATCAGAAAACTGCCGTGCTTCCCCATTCGCCGGTTAATTGCGATATCCCCGGCGCAGATGCGCCGGGCTTCGGCGATTAATTCTTTTTTCAGATTTTTCTTCTCGGCGGCAATATTATCATCAAGACATTTTTGCATGCGTTCCAGCGCCCAGAAAAGATTGCGCGCCGTGGGACGCGCCCGCGCTATCTCGTCACAAATTAGCGAAAATTTAATACGGAATTGATCCAACGGCAAAGCAGGCAGTGCCGCCGCGCCCAGAGCCGCTGCCATGGCGGCTGCCACACCGATGGCGGGAGCGCCGCGAACGGTTAAACCCCTGATGGCGGCAATTACCTGCTGATAAGTCCGGCAGGTAACATAGCTCTCCGCCAGGGGCAGCGCATTCTGATCGATTAAAACTACTTTATTATTTTTCCAAACAATTGTCTTAATCATCCGGCCAGCATTTTTTTCAGCAGTTCGTTGACAAGTTGCGGATTGGCTTTGCCCTGTGTTGCCTTCATTACCTGCCCGACAAAAAAACCGAAGAGCTTATCTTTGCCGCCGCGATAATCTTTGATCTGATTGGGGCTGGCATCAATAATTTTTTGAATTACCGCGCCCAGAGCTCCCTCGTCGGTAATCTGCACCATGCCTTTTTCGGCAATAACATCCTGCGGTGCTTTGCCGGTTTTGTACATATCCTCGACAATTTCTTTGGCCATTTTTCCGCTGATGGTGCCGTCTTCGATTAGTTTTATCATCTCGGCCAATGCCACTGCGGTAATCGGACAGTTGCGAATGTCGCGCTTTTCTTCATTCAGAAACTTCAGAACATCGCCCATCACCCAGTTGCTGGCGGCTTTGGGGCTCAGGCAAAGCCTTACCACTTCTTCATAATAATGCGCCAGAGCTTTATCGGCGGTGAGCACACCGGCATCGTAGGCCGGTATTTGATAATCGTTCACAAACCTTTCGCGTTTGACCAGCGGCAGTTCGGGAAGTTCCCGGCGGATTTTTTCCACCCATTCATCATCAACAATAACCGGAACCAGGTCGGGATCGGGGAAATATCGGTAATCATGAGCTTCTTCTTTGCTGCGCATGGAATTGGTCACGCCCTGCGCATCATCCCAGAGGCGCGTTTCCTGGACAATAGCGCCGCCGTGCTCCACGATATACTGCTGGCGTTTGATCTCGTATTCCAGAGCCCGCTGCACATTGCGGAAGGAATTCATATTTTTCAGTTCCGTGCGCGTGCCGAATTCCTTTTGGCCTTTCGGCCGGATGGATACGTTGGCATCGCAACGGAAAGAGCCCTCTTCCATATTGCCGTCGCAGATTTCCAGATAAACCAGAATTTCATGCAGGCGTTTCAGATAGTCCGAGGCTTCTGCAGGCGTCCGCATATCCGGCTCGCTGACTATTTCAATCAGCGGCACGCCGGTCCGGTTCAAATCCACATAACTTACCGGATTATGCTCGTCATGCATCAGTTTGCCGGCGTCTTCCTCCATGTGGATGCGCGTGAGCCCGATTTTCTTCTGCTCTCCGTCAACATCCAGCAGGACATAGCCGTGTTCCGCCAGTGGATAGGCGTATTGGGATATCTGATAGCCTTTGGGCAGGTCGGGATAGAAATAATTTTTCCTCGCATAGCTGCATGATTTATTAATGCGGCAGTTGGTCGCCAACGCCATCTTTATGGCATATTCGACAACCTTTCTGTTCAACACCGGCAGTACTCCCGGCATTCCCAGACAAACCGGGCAGGTGTGGCTGTTGGGAGCTCCGCCGAATTTTGTCGAACAGGAGCAGAATATTTTTGTTTCCGTTAGAAGCTGGGCATGGACTTCCAGACCGATAACTGTTTCAAAATCCATTATAACTGCGGCCTCCTTTTTTCCATACCGGCCGTTCTTTCATAAGCAGAGGCGATTTGGATAAGTTTGTCTTCGGCGAAATGGCCGGCCAAAAACTGCATTCCGATCGGCAGACCGCCCGCCGTAAATCCGCAGGGCACCGATATACCGGGAATCCCCGCCAGATTGGTCGAGATAGTAAAAAGATCGGAAAGATACATCTGCAGCGGATTATCGGTCTTCTCGCCGATTTTAAACGCCGGTGTCGGCGTGGTCGGTGTTAAAATGACATCGCATTTTTTCAGCGCTTCGTCGAAGTCGCGCTTAATCAGCGCCCGCACCTGGGATGCTTTTTTATAATAGGCATCGTAATACCCGGCGGATAAAGCGTAGGTGCCGATCATGATTCTCCTTTTTACTTCGTTGCCGAATCCCTGTGTTCTTGTTTTCTTATACATATCCAGTAAATCTCTGGCTGCGGCAGCGCGCAATCCGTATTTGACGCCGTCGAAGCGCGCCAGATTGGAACTCGCCTCCGCCGGAGCGATGATATAATAAACCGCCAGACAGTATTCAGTATGCGGCAACGAAATATTGATGCACTCGGCGCCCTGTTTTTCCAGCAGGGCAATGGCCTTCTTTACCGCTGCTTCCACTTCGGGATTAATGCCTTCGATAAAGTATTCCCGGGGAATGCCGATTTTCCAGCCTTTAATATCGCGGCCGGCGAATTGCCGGTAATCGGGAACTGCCGCCTGTACCGATGTGGATTCACGCGGATCATAGCCGGCCAGCACATTCATCATAATCGCGCAATCCTCGACATCCTTGGTAAAGGGGCCGATTTGATCCAGCGAGGAGGCAAAAGCAATCAGGCCGAAACGCGAGACGCGCCCGTAAGTCGGTTTCATGCCGACAACTCCGCAGAGCGCCGCCGGCTGGCGAATGGAGCCGCCGGTATCGGAGCCGATGGAAGCGATGCATTCATCAGCCGCCACCGCTGTTGCCGAACCGCCGCTGGAGCCGCCGGGAATTCTCGTGAGGTCCCACGGATTATACGTCGGACCGAAATATGATGTCTCCGTGGAGGAGCCCATGGCAAATTCATCCATGTTCGCTTTTCCGACAAAGACAGCTCCGGCATCACTTAATCTTTCCACAACCGTGGCATTATAGGGCGGCACGAAATTGTGCAGGATATGTGAACCGCAGGTGGTGGTAATTCCTTTTGTGCAGACAATATCTTTCAGGGCAACGGGAATGCCGGTTAAAGGTTTAATATTTCCTTTTTTAATATCATTATCGGCTTTTTCCGCCGCCGCCAGCGCTTCGTCCTTCAGCAGCCGGATATACGAATGCACCCGCTTCTCTACTTTATCAATGCGCTGAAAAACCGATTCGGTAATCTGCCCGGCGGAAACGGCGCCGTTTTTTATCTTTTCCTGCAATTCATGAATTGTCAGCTGGTTTAACTCCATTTTCCCCCAATCCTTTATTCAATCACTTTCGGCACACGGAAGAATTCGCCGCGGGCGTCCGGAGCATTAGCCAGCGCCTCTGCTGTTCCGAGAGAATCCAGCACTCCGTCTTCGCGAAAGGCGTTAGTCACGGCAATGGCATGGCTCAGCGGCTCGATTCCTTTGGTATCGAGTTCATTGAGTTTATCTATATAAAGCAGAATATCATTCAACTGCGCCGTAAATTTGTCTTTATGCGCATCATCAATTTCGAGGCGCGCCAGATGCGCCACATATTCAACTTCCTGTCTGCTGATCATCCGTAAAACTCCCGATTAGCCCAGTTTCCAGAACTGGTTTACTTTATTTGTGACATGGCTGATAAGACGGTTTGTTTCATCATTGGCGCTCTGCGTGAAAGCAGCCAGTATTTCTTCCGGACAATGAGTTTCGTTGAGCATTTCTTCCAGAACACATTTTACGGATTTGGTTAGGCCCGAAATGTGATAGCCGCCTTCCAAAACCGCCGCCATCTTGCCGGCGCAACAGCTGTCGGCAATGTTCAATAAGATGCGCGTCAGAGCGGCAAACCCGTCCGGTGTAACTCTCATGCCGCCCAGAGGATCCTGATAATAAATATCGAATCCGGCCGACAGCAGGATAATTTCCGGCTTGTAGGCCAGAGCCGCCGGCTGCAGAACATTACGGAATATCTTCACATACTCTGAATTCCCGGCGCCGCTTCTGATGGGAACATTGATAGTATATCCTTCGCCCTGCCCCCGGCCTGATTCTTCCATATCGCCGGTTCCCGGGTAATAAGGATACTGATGCGTCGAAAAATATAAGACGCGCGGATCGTCGTAGAAAATGTGCTGGGTGCCGTTGCCATGGTGCAAATCCCAGTCAACAATGAGAACTCTTTTTATGCCATGCCTTAAAATGGCATGCATCGCGGCGATGGCCACATTATTAAAGATACAAAATCCGGCAGCCGAATCCCGTTCGGCGTGATGGCCGGGCGGCCGGACAAAAGCAAAAGCATTATCAACTTTTCCGGCCACAACGCTGTCTACGGCGTTACATAAACCGCCGACCGCGAGCTTGGCAATTGCATAAGTTTCCGGACTTGTTGCCGTATCAGGATCAAGAAAAACGCAATCCTTGCCGGCGGTAGCGGCAATAAAATCAATATATGCGGGAGAATGAATTGTGGCAATTTCTTCATGGGTGGCTTCCCGCGGTTCAATTTCCGTAAACTTCCAGGCCATCGCGGGATTTTCCAGCATTTCATAAATCGCCGCGAGACGTTCCGGACTTTCCGGGTGAGCAAAGCCTGCCGAATGCTGCAGATAACGCTTGTCTTTAACAATGCCTGTTTTTTTCGACATAAGCCACCTTCTTGTTTTAATTTTTTCTAAGACAAAGACTCGCGGTGATGTACCACAAATGGCTCTAAAGAGCAAAAGATTTCCCTGCTATCCGTGAAACTCCGGTTGCCCGGTGGTATACGGCAAACAAGCGAATAGCCTGAAGATTACACGATGTCACCCTCGCCGGGCAAACTGATGATATAAACCATAACCTGTTGAGGGAATCATACCGTTGATTTTTCCGCGGAAAGCATGCTGTTTAATAATGTAAAGTTTTCCGGATGGCATAATTGATTTCCTGCCGGCTGTCCGGCCGGCAGGAAACGGGAATGAGCATTTTTACTTTTTGGCTTTGGCCTTTTTGACGTTTTTGGCTGTTGCTGATTCATCAGCAACAGCGATGTTGCCGTCGCCCTTGGGGGGAAACGGGTAAACAAGCTTCTTGGTCGCAAACTCCCACGGCCAGATAATTTCAATCTTGCCTTTCTGATACTGGAAAAACTTCGGTTGCGCGGCAGCCTGATGATTAATGTATTTGCTTTTGCGGAAAGTAAATCTGTCGCCCACCGGAGAAAGATAATCTGTTGCCTCGAGCGCCTTAATCAGGGCGGCTTTCTCCAGCGTGCCCGCTCTTTTAATGGCTTCCGCAACTATCATGACATTGGTGTAGGCAAAGGGCGCCAGAAATGAAGTCGGCGGTTCTTTATATTCCTTATAATAGGTATCGCAAAAAGCCTTGCTGGCCTTATTGACGTTCTTCATCTCCTGGCCCCACATGGTATAAAAGGTAACACCTTCGCTCAGAGGATGGGAAGCCATATCCACAGGCCACGCGGGAGGCCAGCCGCAGAACATGGGAGGATTGAATCCGATTTCTTTGGATTGTTCCATAATGGGAACACAGTCTTTTTCGTAGCCCACCCAGACGAACAAATCCGGTTTGAAATCCCTCGCCTGTTTGAGCACCGGACGGTAGTCCAGACCGCCCCGGGCGCCGGTAACAAAAGTTCCGCCGCGCAGTTCATAACCGAAACTCTCCGCGCTGGCCTTGGCGCCGGCAAAATAACCCATCCCGTAGGGACTGTCTTCGTAGGCCATAAATACTTTTTTAATCTTCAGCCCGGCATGTTTTTGCAGAATCTGCTGCCAGCCGACATTGGCATTATTCCAAATCTGATAGTCCCATGGATAAATATGAAAAAACCAGTCCTGTCCGGCCATTGCTTCTTCCACTTTATAGGAGGAGACACCATTCCAGACAGTTACTTTCTGATATTTTTTCATCAGCGGCATCATTGCCGTAAAAGAGCCGCTGGCCATGCCGCCAATCAGAATATCAACCTTATCCACATTGACCAGTTTTTCCAGCCCCGGAGCGGCCTTATCCAGTTTCATTTCATCATCCGCCCAGACAAGTTCCACCTGTCTTCCCAGAAGACCGCCGGAAGCATTAATCTGCTTGATGGCCAGTTTCATCGCCTTGATACTTTCCGTACCGGTTAAATCATTAGATGGCAGGACGGTTCCTAATTTGATTGGCTCCAACGCGCAAACCTTGCCTGCCGCAATAAAAAGACCGGTCAGAAAGACAGCCAACATAACACCGATAATCAGTTTGATTTTCATCAATGCCCTCCTTTTTAACAATAATTAAAATTATGTTGATGCACGTATCTTTTCCCCCTTGCTGCTATAAAAAAAATACGACCATCTGTAATGACGCAAGCTATATACGCAATAACAATACCAGCAAATTGTCTTGTTTTATATATTCAATATTGTTGCCAAATTTTTAACATAGCGTCACAGCACGTAAATATTTTATCATATACGGTGATTAAAGAACAATCGTATTTATTTTTTTATCAAATAATAACATTATTTTAGTCACTGTTGTTGCCAATAATCTATATGAACTATATTGTCTACAGCTACACGCTAACACAGAATCCCATGTTACAGTATTCGTTAAATCCTAATTTTTTATAAACGGGAAAACCAAAAGCGGACGATTTCAGGGTGGCCAGAGAATAACCTCTTTCTCTCGCATCAAGCAGGGCCTGCAAAGTTACGGCGGTACCCGCTCCTTTGTTTCTGGCGGAAGCCAGCGTACCGACCCAGTAAATTCCGGCAGTAGCAGCGCCGCAGAAAAGAAGGGAAACAGAAACCGCTCCTTCATTGCCATATCCGAGATAAAAAAGACATGATTTATCCAGACGCATATTATTAAATAATTCCAGGCATTGTTCCGGGAAAGTAAGTGGAATGCCGAAGCTCTGCAGAGCTGTTTCCATCCAGAGCACCATTTCTTCTTCATCGCCGACTTTTTTTACTGTCAATGCTCCGGACAGCGGAGCATTTGCCCGGAGATTAGACATTATCAGGGCCATGCCCGGCGTCCGGGCAAGTAATTTCAAGCCGTGTTTTTCGATACTGTTTTCCAGATTAAGGGGCCGGGAAGAAGGCGTTATCCACCACATGAAAGGAAGGCCTTCGGCTGTAAAAGCATCTTTTATTTCTTCGATTTTATTTTCCGCAGCGGCTGCCGGAAAATTATTATAAAAAACTCCATTGAAAGCACGCAACGGAATACCGCTTTTAATCAGGAGGATAGTGGCATCATGGCGGACGCTGCCTTTTGCCGTCTTCGCGTAACATTTAAAGAATTCCGCCTGATTATCTTCTATTGCCCGAATAATCACCGTTTTATCCGATAAATTATTTACCCCTGATTTCACCTGCTCCCCTTTTTCATTTTTGATTAACAAAAAAACAATTTCTCCGAAAAAAGCCGGAAGTTTTAAAATCACTGCTTGAAAAGAATTGACAAAAATCATAATCAATATATATATCAAAATCAATTAAATTTCCGAGGGAGTTTAAAATAAATGTTTGGTATCGGCTGGCAGGAACTAATTATCATTGCCATTATCGCCTTGATAGTGGTGGGCCCGAAAAAACTGCCCGATCTGGCTAAATCCCTGGGAAGGGGTTATTCCGAATTTCGCAAGGCGACCGACGGAGTAACCGAGGAAATTAAGGAATCGCTGAAAGACGGAACAAGGTCGAATGACGAAAACCTTGAAAACGTAATATTATCCGACAGTAATGATACGGAAATCAAACCGCTGTCCCAACCGGAAAAATCGCCGGACAATAAATCCAGTTTGTCTGATTAAGAGAAAAATCATATAAAACTATGGAACAAACTAATGAGCAAAAAATGTCTTTATCCGACCACCTGATTGAACTGCGCAAAAGGCTCATGCGCTCGGCAATAGCGCTGTTTATCGGCTTTCTGGCATGTTATTATTATAAAGATTACCTATTTACGATTATTACACGGCCGCTGGTCAATGTTCTGCCGAAAAACGGTCATTTAATTTACACCGGACTGACCGAAGCTTTTTTCGTTTACATGAAACTGGCCTTTTTCGCTTCGCTTATTATTACCAGTCCCTTTATTCTTTACCAGATATGGAAATTCATCTCTCCCGGCCTGCTGCCCCGGGAAAAAAAATATGTCATCCCCTTTGTTGTTTCTTCAACACTGCTTTTTACCGGCGGTGTTTGTTTCGGCTATTTTATCGCTCTGCCGCCCGCTTTCGAATTTTTCATCAGCTTCAACAACCAGTACCTGCAGGCGCTTATTTCTTTCCGCGATTACATTTCCCTTTTCGTAACCTTTCTGCTGGGATTCGGTTTATCCTTCGAACTCCCTGTTTTCATGTTTTTTCTGGCGAAGCTGGGAATCGTCAATGCTAAAATGCTGTCTAAACAGCGCCGTTATGCTATTTTAGTTATTTTTGTCGTCGCCGCAATCTTAACCCCCTCGCCCGATGCCTTAAGCCAGCTTTTAATGGCTATTCCCCTGATGTTTCTTTATGAAGTAAGCATCGTTGTAGCCAGATTTGCTTTTCCAAAAAAGAATGAAACCCAGGATAAGGAAAGATAAATTCATTTTTTATGACCCAAAGAAAAAAACAAGCAAAAAAGACAAGCGGCCGCTCGGCCAAAATCCTTAATTACCTGCTGGGCTTTGCTATTGCGGTTATGATCATTGGACTGATCGGCAGCGTTATTTACTACATTCTTGTGGAAGATTTGCCGAGTGTCGCAGCCCTGAAAGATTATCGCCCCAGCATTGCCTCGCGCGTTTATGACGACAACAATGAATTGATTGATGAATTTTTCCTGGAGGACAGAAAAGTCATCAAGATTTCCGAGGTTCCCCAAATAGTCCATCATGCTTTCGTCGCGGCGGAAGATTCCCGTTTTTACAAACACCGGGGTTTTGATATGCAGAGTATCACCCGCGCCATGTACAAAAATTTTGAAGCAGGCAAAATAGTCCAGGGCGGCAGTACAATTACCCAGCAGGTTGCCAAACTGATGTATTTGTCGCCGGAAAAAAAATACACCCGCAAAATCAAGGAAGCAATTCTTTCCTACAGAATTGACACTTATTTAACAAAAGAAGAAATTTTAAATTTATATCTTAATCAGATTTATCTGGGACACGGAACCTACGGCATCGAATCGGCATCACTTGGTTACTTCGGCAAAAGCGCGAAGGAATTGACTCTGCCGGAAGCCGCATTGCTGGCCGGAATGCCCAAAGCTCCCAGCAACTACTCGCCTTTTCTGCACTGGGATAGAGCCAAGCAGAGGCAGCTTTATGTTTTAGCAAGAATGCTGGAAGACGGCTATATTTCGGAGAAAGAATTAAAGAAAGCCGCGGCAGCAAAAATAAGATTACGGCCTGTTAAACCAAAGGATAAAGTAGCCTCGTATTTTATCGAACATGTCCGCCGCTATGTGCAGGACAAATACGGCGCTGATGTTCTTTATAAAGAGGGGCTCGCCATATACACGACGCTGAATCTGAACATGCAGAAAGCTGCGCGTGATGCCATGGAAAAAGGCTTATCGGAGCTGGAAGAGCGCGGCAAATATGAGCACGGCGTCGTCCAGGGCGCGCTGTACAGCATGGATGTCAAGACGGGAGCAATTCGGGCGATGGTCGGCGGCCGCGATTATAACAAAAGCGAATTCAATCGCGCCACGCAATCACGCCGCCAGGCGGGGTCTGCTTTTAAACCGCTCATATATACGGCGGCCTTCGATAAAGGAATGACGCCATCATCCGTCTTCGTTGATTCGCCGATAGTTCTGGAAGATCCTTCCACGGAAGACGGCCTCTGGAAACCGAAAAACTTCGACGAGAAATTTGTCGGGCCGATTACCATGAGAACGGCCCTCGTCCAATCCCGCAATATCGTCACCATAAAAATACTGCAGGAAATCGGCATTGATTATGCCGCTTCCTATGCGGCAAACATGGGAATAACTTCACCGATACCGCATAATCTTTCCATGGCTCTGGGAACAACGGGCATAACTCTGCAGGAACTTGTCCGTTCTTACGGCACTCTGGCCAATCTCGGCAAAAAGGTTACCCCTTATTTCATCCGGAAAATAGTTGACCGCACCGGGAACGTTTTCGAAGAAAGCAAGGTGCAATCGGAACAGGTTATTGATCCGCGCATTGCGTTCATGACCACCTACGTCCTGCAGGATGTTGTCGAAAGCGGCACCGGCCGGAGGGTGAAAAGCATCGGCCGGCCCGTTGCCGGTAAAACAGGAACGACCAATGATATACGCGACGCCTGGTTTATCGGTTTTACGCCTTCTTTGATTACCGGCGTTTGGGTTGGTTTCGATCTGGAGGTTTCCCTCGGGAAACACGAAGTCGGCGGCCGGGCGGCAGCTCCGATCTGGCTCTATTTCATGGAGAAAGCTTTGGAGGGAACGGCGGCGGAAGCGTTTGCCGTACCGGACGGAATTATTTTTGTCAAAGTAGACCAGAAAACCGGCGTGCCTGTTAAAACGGCCGAGAAGAAAACCATTTACGAATGTTTTCTGGAAAATGCCGTTCCCAGTGAAAACAGCAATGAAATCAGCGGGGGAAACGAGGATATCTTCCGGTAACGAAAACCCGCGGAAAGATAACACAGCCCTTTAATCAATATCCAATTGACAAAAATTTTTTTATGGATAAGTTAGGTTCAACAAAGTCAAGGAGGTACGAATATATGTTTTCCATTTCCGAAAAAGCAACGGAGGTAATCAGGGAGTTCCTCAAAGATAAAAGTGAGAACGCCGCCGTGCGCATAACGATGTCGTGGGGCTGATCCGGGCCCTCACTGGGCATGGCTCTGGATGAGCCCAAAAAGGAAGATGAAGTGTTTGAGGAAGGCGGAACAAGATTTATCATTGATAAAGATCTGTTTAATCAGGCCAAACCGATTAATGTTGATTTTATCAGTACGGCAAAAAGTTCCGGATTCAAGATAACTTCCAGCCTGCAGCCGGCGGAAGGCGGCTGTGGATCATCGTGCGGCAGCTGCTAAAAACCGGGGGAGGTGATTTCCTCCCCTTTTTTCCCCTTAAGATGAACAAAAATGAAATGATTGACTCCGCGGAGAGCTGCTGGCGCAGTGGTAATTATGCTGAAGCGATAGAACTCTGCCGGGAAATTCACCGCGTCTCACCGGATGAAGACTCCGTAACGCTGTTGCTCGCCTGGGCGCTTTATGACAGCGGCCGCACAGCAGAGGCCGTAGCCTGTCTGGAATCTCTTCTGGAAAAAGAACTGCAAGGAAGCGTTTTTACCGGCTTTGCCTTTGACGAATTGACGCGGATTTTTAAAAACCAGAAAAACCATGCTGGTCTCATCGCCGTTTGCGAAAAAGCACTGCAGGTGCAACCTCATGATGCGGGACTGTTGCAGGAACTGGGATTGGCTTATCTTCTGGCGGGCAGGGCAAAAGAGGCTCTCGCCATCTTCCGGAAGCTGACGGTTCTGGACCCTGACAATGCCTCCTACTGCGCGCTTTCCGGAAAGGCTTTTTTTGCGCAGGGCCTGCATCAGGAAAGCGAAGAAGCTTTTTTTCGCGCGGCTGAACTGGAGAACGATCAGCCCGACAAATATTTTTTTCCCCTGGCCTTGCTGTTTCAGGAAGCGGGAAATCTGAGCCGGGCAAAAGAACTGCTGCAAAAGTGCCTCGCCGCCGCTCCGGATAATCCCCTCTACCATTGTTCTTTCGGCGACCTGTTGATTGGCGCCCGACAGATTAAAGAAGCCTTTGCTTCTTATGACAAAGCAGCCGGACTCGACAGCGGCGCTGCCGGGGCTTTTTATAACCGTCTGGGTAATTCATTGCTGAAGGCCGGTTATTCAGAAGAAGCCGCCGGCGCATATCAAACTGCTCTCGCCTATGACAAAACCCGTCTTTACTATCTTAATCTGGCGGCGGCTTATAGCGCTGCGGGCAATGATTATCTTGCCCGGGAAATGAATCAGCTAGCTGAGGCTCTTTCAAGCCCGGCCTGATCTGCGGATGGCTTCCTTGAATTCATGATAAAATTCATTGCTGTCGGCAATGCCGCTTTTCAGGATTGACGCCGCGTTGCCGATATCGCTTTTATTGATAATAAAATTAACGCTGTTATTATAAGCCCGCATGTTGTCCATCGTATCATACTTAGAGCTTAAAAGGACAACACAGGTCTTACGGCGGATATTCATGGGAAGCCCGGTTATATGATTTAACAAATCATTGCCGCCGCCTGCGCCCGCGTCAAACTCCTCATCAAGAACAAGGACATCAAAGGCGTTGTACCGCATGTGCTGCAAGGCTTCTTTGAAAGCAGGCGGTTCCATGACAACAAAATTATTCTCTTTGAACTGAGCGGATATTTTTTCGCGGATGGCTGAATCCGTCACACATACCATGGCTGTTTTACTTCCGGGATCAATATAGCCGAAAGCTCTCCCCGCATAACCAGCATTATCATTAACCGGGGCCGCTGCCGCTGTATTTTCTTCAGTCATTTTTCTCTCCGTTTCTTCCCAGGTGAAAAGAAGCTTTAATTATTTCCATCGCGGATCATTTTGTTTACCATAACCGCGATCAACTTCCAGCTTGCCCAGATCGGTCGTCTTTTCGCCGCGCGCCGCTTTGACCGAGTCAACACCACGGCCGACATTGGCTTTATTCGAGGCATAAGCTCTGGCCGTTTCTTCCGCTATCATATTTTTTTCGAAAAGGTCCACGATGCACTCGTCAAAGGTAATCATGCCGAAAGCCCTGCCCTGCAAAATCATATCGGAAAATGTTTTGCCCTCCGACTCGCCGTGCACTATGGCGTCTTTAACGCGCAGATTGGTTCCCATCGCTTCAAAAGCGGCAACACGCCCGCCGCCGACTTTCGGCAACAGTCGCTGGCAGACAATCCAGCGCAGCGACTCGGCAAGCCGCGTGCGGATCTGATTTTCTTCCTCGACGGTGAACATACCGAGAATACGGTTAATGGTTGAACCGGCGTCAATGGTGTGCAGGGTGCTTAAGACCAGATGCCCGGTTTCCGCGGCGCTCATCGCGATTTCGACGGATTCACGGTCGCGCATTTCACCGACGAGAATGACTTTGGGCGCCTGACGCAGGGCGGCGCGCAGGCCGCTGGAGAAAGTATCGAAATCCTTGCCCAGTTCCCGCTGATTAATCGTTGATTTTTTCTGTTCATGCATATACTCCACCGGATCTTCCAGAGTAATGATATGCACCGATTTTTTTTCGTTTATTTCGTTAATGACGGCAGCCAGAGATGTTGATTTACCGCTGCCCGTGGCTCCCGTTACCAGAACAATTCCGTTTTTCTCGCCGGCAATCCGGTAATAGGCATCCGGCAGATTAAGCTGAGCGCAGGAGGGAATGGCCGTTTCCAGTTTTCTTAACACGATGGAATAATGGCCGCGCTGCGAAAACACATTGACGCGGAAACGGGCAACACCCGGTATTTCGTAAGACAAATCGCAGGAGCCGGAAGTGACCAGCGTATCGAGCAGCCGCTGGTCCCGGTTAATCAGATTCAGGGCGAATATTTCCGTCTGAAAAGGAGTGAGCTTATCAAATGCGGGATGCATATCCACCCCCACCAGCTGGCCGGAGGATTCCACCTGCAGCGGCTTGCCGACAGTCATGTTTAAATCAGAGATGTTGGGATTGGATTCCAGCATTTTAAGCAGGATATGATCAATTTCCGGTTTTCTCATAATTTATCCTCGCGCAGGTTAGTTATACTTCCGTAAAATCTGTGGGCGGACTCTTTAAAAGCGGACGGAATTTCGATTTATCGTTGGCCTTGATATAGGCGTCTTCTCCGCTGATCCAGCCGCGGTTGTAAAGATCCATAATTCCATCATCCAGCAACTGCATGCCGTATTTCTTACCGGTCTGCATCATGGATGCTATTTGATACGTTTTGGATTCACGAATCAGATTGCGCACCGCCCCGGTGGCGATTAAAATTTCCAGCGCGACACAGCGGCCCTTGACGTCAATTCTTTTAAAAAGGACCTGAGAAACCACCGCGCGCAAACCATCGGCCAGAGTTGAACGAATCTGCAGTTGTTCATCGGCGGGAAACACTTCGATGATTCTGTCCACGGTTTTGGCGGCGCTTGTCGTGTGCAGCGTACCGAAAACAAGGTGGCCGGTGGAGGCCGCTTCGACCGCCAGCGAAATCGTTTCCAAATCGCGCAATTCGCCAACCAGAATAATATCCGGATCTTCACGCAGGGCGCCGCGCAGAGCGGAGGTAAATGATTTGGTGTGGAGACCGACTTCACGATGGTTGACAATACAAGATTGACTTTTATGCACAAATTCAATCGGATCTTCAATAGTGATGATATGGTCTTTACGCAGACGGTTGGCCTCGTCAATAATGGCCGCCAGAGTCGTTGATTTACCGCTACCCGTCGGTCCTGTTACCAGAACCAGTCCGCGCGGCAGCGTAGCCAGCTTGGCTATAACCGCAGGCAATCCCAGAGCGTTGCAGGTTAATATTTTATCGGGAATTTCACGAAAAACAGCTCCCATGCCGTATTTCTGCTGGAAGAAATTGGCCCGGTAGCGCGCCAGATTCGGTATCTCATAGGCAAAATCAATATCGCCGGTTTCTTCAAACTGCTTGATTTTATGTTCCGGCGTAATTTCGTAGAGCAGAAGTTTTAACACTTCATTGGTCAGAACATCATATTTGATGCGTTCAATATCGCCGCGAATTCTTATTGCCGGCTGCTGGCCTGCGATAAGATGAAGATCGGAGCCTCCCTGATCGTGCAACAGTTGGAAAAACGCGTCTATTTTTGCCATCTATTGTCTCCCTGAGATAAAATTTTTTCGCGCTGAAAATCGGCGCTAGTATAGGAAAATCTCCGTGGAATTGTCAAGTTAAGAATAATAGTTTTTTGTCCGGTTTTACATCCCGGGGAGGAAATAATCCGGCGAACAAAACCTTGACACCGGGCTTAACAATAATATATGCTCGCGGCGTTTTTGTTGTTAAACATTCCCGGGGATGTAGCTCAGCTGGGAGAGCGCGGCGTTCGCAACGCCGAGGCCAGGGGTTCGATCCCCCTCATCTCCACCAAAACCTCATCCGGTAAAATTCCTATAAGGCCGAAAGCCCTTTTAAATAACGGGTTTTCGGCCTTATCAATATCACGGTGCCTGCCGTCATTTATTTAGCAATTTCCTGGTTTGCCGCCTGTTACGGCACAGTCATTGTTTTGGTCAGGGGACTGCCGGCGCATCCCGCCCTGGTTGCCGTAACAGTCACGGTTCGGGAACCGCTGAGATTGCCTGTTCGCGCGCAGTCGCCTCCCAAACCGCAATTGGACGTCCTCGTGCCCCCATACCAGCCGCCGCCGTTGTTGGTCAGAGTGCCGCTGCCGCCGCCGCCGGAAACGCTGTAGGTAACTGTCGCATCCGTCACCGGCCCGCCCGCGCCATCCGTCAAAAAGACCTTGATATATACGCGATTGCTGGCAGTACTGCTCTTGCAGGCAAAAGAATTATCGGCAATGGTGAGCGTGCAGCCGGCCTGCGTTACTGTAAAGGTCTGACCGGCAATGGTCATTGTGCCGGTGCGCGGCGCGCCTGTGCCCGCGGCCACGGTGTAGTTGACGGTTTGCGCCGCGCCGGTGCCGGTGCCGCTTGCTGGTGTAATGGTTATCCACGTATTGCCGTTATTGGATGTTGTCCAGGAACAGCCCGCGGAAGCAGTTACTGAAACCGTACCGCTGCCGCCGCCGGAGGCAAATGACAGGCTGCTGGGCGTGCCGACCGTGTAAGTGCAGCCGGCCTGCGTTACGGTAAAGAGCTGACCGCTGATTGTGATAGTGCCGGTGCGTGCCGCGCCGGTATTGGCGGCAAGGCTGTAGGACACTATGCCGTTGCCGGTGCCGCTGGCGCCGCTGGTAATGGTAAGCCAGGATGTATTGTTGCTGACAGCCGTCCAGGTGCAGGAGGAGGCCGCTGTTATTACATTGATGGTTCCCGTGTTGGCTCCCCCCGTAAACGATTCGCCGGCGGGACTGATACTGTAGGCCGGGAAATAAATGGCAAAGTTACTGATGGAAATATGTTGCGTCGAGCCTCCGGTACCCTCGGTAAAACCGAAAAGAATCTGATCGAACAGGGAATTAAGCGTCGAGCTGAGTTGCTGGGTCCTGTTTATTTTAGGCGGATAACTGCTGTTATTATACGGGCTGTAAACATCCTGGAAATAAATATATTCGCTGGCGGGACAGGCGGTGTAGGGAGAAGCCGACTCTTCACAATCCACCCATGCCTTCACTTGATACGTCTGCGAGGATGACGTGCGCAAAGCCTCGATGCGCACACGATGATACTGGCCGTCTTCCATCCAGTTGTATGCCCCTTTCGCCCGTTCATAATAACCACCCAGGCCGGAACCGTTGCCGTCGTATGCCGAATTATAAGGATTCGACGTGGTTCCAGCTCCGGCGCCGTGGATGTTGTCGTCGAAGCTGGCTTGCGGATAAGTATTCCCGGCCGTGGAGAACCAGGAGCACATGGTGCCGGCGCTGGGATTGGCGCCCCAGAACAGCAGCGCAATATGGTTGTTATTATTGTTGTCATTCCGGCCGCCGCTGCAACCGCTGTAGCTGCTGGCCCCGGTATTCGGATAGGTATCAAATTCTATCGCCATTTTAGGCGGTTCCAGCCCCAATCCGTCCAGGGGAGGTTCCGCCCGGGGCAAAGATGATGTCGCCGTCGTGTTGCCCGGCCCCGCAAAGCCCATTAATTCACCCAAACTGAATGCGGTGGTCGGAACGCCGCCTCTTTTGGAAATATCATTATTGCTCGCGTTGATAACCGTAAAAGTAAAGCCGTCGGCCACGGCACGGCTATCGGCGGAAGTATCCGGTGTGTCATATTTGAATTCAAAATAGGCGCGAAAGCCCAGACCGAACCAGCAGACTCCGTTGGTGCAGGGGTTGCAGACGCCCGCAGGGCTTGTTCCGCTATACCAGACAGTGCCCGAGCCGTCATTTATCCCGCTTCCCAGAACAATGGCCCCCGTAGCCGGATCAACAACAATGGAGGGATTTTCCGGATTGTTGACAACCGGTGGGAAATCTGCGGGAGGGTCAATGGGCGGCGGAGGATCCGGTACGGCGCTGCTTGGGCTCACTCCGATATTTTTATCCCCGGCATATGTCGTAATTGTTTTTTGCGCCGCCCATAAAGCTGCCGGCATGCAGATGATAAGAAACGCTGCAATAAAAACAATGGCTGTCTTTTTCATGCTTTTCTCCTGTCTGGCTATTGTCCGAAAGTTGATAATGCCCGGAAGCCCAAATTCTTACCTACATATATTTGCCTGCCGTCAACATTTAAAGGCCATTGCGGAGCGGCAGCGCCGGCAACCGGCTGGATATTGGTCAGTTTAACCGTATGCGGCGTTGCAGTTGTCGTGATAATGCGCGAGGTATAGGAATACTGCGATATGGAAGCGGGCATCACTACGAAGATGGTGCCTTGCCGGGGCGGGAATATTTGCGCCATATAGTCATCATTAGTTGAAGCCAGATTAATAATCAAATCTTCGCCGCTCTGATTCGCCGCCTGTGCGGTGGTTAAGGTATCGCTGCCCAGATAAAATTCATCACCCGCAATTATCTGACTCTGGAACAGGGGCGGTTTGGCTGTGTCCAGCGTGAAAGTAACCGGTCTCCCAATTGCCGGATTAAAGGCGCCGACGGAAATTGCGCTATAATAGACAAAATTAGTGCCTGACCAGGTGGCGCCTCCCGGCCTGTTCAGGTTTTTTATCCGGAGAAGGCCGCCCGCGGGAAAAGTGACCTGCGCATCTCCTGTATCATCTATGAGCGGCAATTCGCCCGGCAGGTTAAGAGTTAGAGTGGATACGCCGGCGTCAAAAGATGTATCAGCATAAAACCAGTAAGGATAAACTTTTATTTTAACATTATTATTACTGGTACTGTCCGGTATGGGGAATATTTTGTCGTGCAGCGTAATCAATGTCGCGTTTTTATTCGCGGCAGCTTTGTACTCGCCGGCCGCAATCCTGACACCCGATTCCGAAAGATAAAACGCCCGGGCCGCCCGCTGGGCATGAATCTGATTCAAAGTAGCAACCGAAGTTAACGTATAGACGGCGGCGCCGAGCACGGCGATAAAAAGCATGGCAATGATTATCACCACCAGAGTGGCGCCCGCTTGTTTGCTTATTACGGCAATGTGTTTTCTTTTAAATTGCTTCATCGTTTCCTGTATTTCATTCAAGCTGCGGCGCATTGAGAAGACCGTTGGCCCGGGGATTGATTGTTCCCTGGTAAGCCAAAGGCTGGGCGCCGGCCAAATCCAAAGAAATCTGGACCTGCATTCTTGCCAGATTATTGAATCCGTCGGCCAGGCTCCAGGCCGCGCCATCCGCTTTAAAATAAGAAAGAAAAACTTTACCGCCGTTGGCGGCAGTCACTCCGTCAATTAAAGGCTGCGCGGCGATTACTGGATTGACGCCCTCCATTGTTATCTGAGTGCCGGTTATTTTGATGCTGTACTGGCATCCTTCGTCTGTTGCGCAAGCGGGGATTGTTGCCGGCGCAGCGCTTCTGGGCAGCGTGAAATCAATCCTGTCGGCGTCGGCAAAAGATACTGCTGTAATATCCGTTAACTCCCTGTTGAGCCGCGCCAGCGTCAACTGGGCTTTTTGCGACAGCTGATCGGCATCGCGCGCCAGAATATAACCCTGCAAGCCGTAAAGGACAGCGCCGCTTAATCCGACTCCCACAATACCCAGAATAATCATTACTACGATTATTTCGATTAGTGTAAAACCCTGGCTTTCCGTTAGTCGTTTCATTGCCCGCCTATTGTGTAAATATGCTCTGCAGTGTCTGCTGCCCGTCGGTCAGGGTCACCAGCAGGACGGTCGCAGTCGTATAAGTGTTCGTACTGTCGTTAATTGTCTTTAATTCGGTAGTGGCGCTGCCGCTGTAAGTTGTATCAATATATGTTTTAAATGTATTTAAATCCAATGTGCCGCCCTGTAATGCCTGCCGGTACGCGCCGGTTATTATTTCCATCTGTTCGATAAGCTTATACTGCCTGTTTACCTGCCCTGCGGCTATGGGGCTTCGCGTATAGGAGGTACCCAGATAGGACACAAAAAGAACTGCCGCTATCGCCATAATAAGCAGAATTATAATAACTTCAACAAGCGTAAAACCCCGGCCCTTTTTCATGGCACATATCCTGTCAATGGCGCTACGGTCACGGCGATTTCTGGAGTGGCGGCATGGAGCGGCTGAACATTAATTGCCATATTAGCGGCAAGAGGAGTGTTTGTTGCAGCACTGGTATAAGCGCTGTACGGTACGCCGCGAGTATCGAAATAAATTGTAAAATTGCCGGCAAGCTTGATTTTTTTTGCCTCAAGGTTGATAGTCCTGTCGGCGTTGATGAACTGCTCATCTTCCGGCAGCCGGATGATATTTGCCGTGTCTGTTCCCTGAAAGAGCCAATAGCTTCCGGCATTGCCGTTTATTCCCCATACCGGATATATGTCGGAATTGGAATTCATGGCCATAGTCTGAGCGTAACGCAGATGTGATTTTAACACATCCGCGCCGACGCGGACTTCGGCATCGTAATTGAAGGAACGGCTGATGATGATAGCAGCCAGAATTCCCGTCAAAACAAGAACTGTAATAATTTCCAGTAAGGTAAAACCGTTTTCTTCTTTAAATATTTTGCGCACAATCACACCAGTTATCATTCACAGGCCGCCGTTAATATAACAACAACATAATGCCCGATAAAGATTCATCCTAACCGGCAACCGGTTCGGGCAGCAGCATGTTACCCGCTGTTTGCGGCAAAATCAAATTGTTTTTCTTATCACTTTCTTAAAGATGAACAGCAATAACCTGTGCTGAAAAGATATAACGCCGGCGCCCCCTCATTGCACCAGTTTATTATTCACTCTTCCCTAAATATTCTACCTGTTAAAAATCTTCGCCAGTTGCCATTTACGGCGTTTTTTCCAGCTGCCCTGGTGATAGGCATAGCTCGCGAGCAGCGGCAGGACGGTAGTGGCTTCGGCATAAACCATCTGCTCGCAGGCGCAATCAACCTTGCCCCAGGAATTGGCTTCTTTCAGGGTGGAGCTGGAGCAGGCTCCGTCACGGACATCGGCCACGGTGATTTGCACTGCGTATTTGTGCATATCAACTTCCTTGCCCATAATTTCCGCGCAGACAACGGTATCCTGAGCAAAATTTTTCGGCACGCCGCCGCCAATCATTAAAAGTCCCGTAGTGCCCGCTTTGATTTTAATCTCGGTAAGTTCGCGGAAATCCTTCACCGAATCTATAGAAACATGGTTTTCCGGATATTGCTGCTGATGCAGGACAAGGCCGAATCCGGCGGAGCTGTCGGAAAAGGCCGGGCAGAAGATGGGCACATCATGCTCGTAGGCCGCCTGAATCAGAGAATCCTTCTTTTTGGCTTTCTGCTGCAGATATTTCCCCATTGCGCGGATAAATTCGCGCGACGAATAAGCGCGCGGCGGCAGGGAATCAGCGATTATCTTGATGGTTTTATCACAGGCCTGCAACTGTTCTTCATCAATAAAGGTGTCATAAATACGGTCAATATAAAGGCTGCGCAATAATTTATCGTCAATAAAAGGGGTGCCCTGATAATGTTTGAAGCCCAGCGCCTCAAAAAAATCCATATCCACGATTGAAGCGCCGGTGGCGACAATCACATCAATCATATTGTTTTTAACCATATCCACGTAAACCTGCATACAGCCGGCGGCGGAAGTGGAACCGGCCAGCGTGAGGATGACGGCGCATTTCTTTTCTTTGAGCATCTTATCATAGATAGCGGCGGCATTGCCCAGATCGCGGGCGGAAAATGACATTTTCTGCATCGCTTTGACGATATCCACGGCGTTTATTTTTTTGATGTCAATGTGCTCAACTGTTTTATTCAGCAAATCCTTCTTTTTCATTACGATTAAACTCCCTCTATATTATTATGAATTATGATTACTCTTTAAATCATGGGCTGCTAAAAGTCAATCTGTTGAATTTGCCGGCAAAGAATAACAAGGCGGCAAGAAGGAGGCACCGCAAACATATTATTGCTCAGGCAATTCAATAATAACACTCTCAAGACAATAATTAATTAACATCCGGTTGGTTTTGCGTTACCAATTAGGTAATATTTTGGCAAATAATTGAATGCCTACGGCATTCCCGGCAAGGCAGTTGCCATTTATTTTATTGCGCTCCCCTACGGGATGCGCTCCCGGTCAAGGCGAAGCTGAAGATCAGCGATTCCAAGTGTCTGAGTCCGCCATTGGCGGACGAGTTTTGGAATCGCCGGAAGCAAGCCTTAGATTTATTCCAAAATGTTTCCGGTGACGAAAAGCCAACCGGATGGGAAACCATTTAGATATATTTAATTGCCGAAGGAATAGTAATACGTTGAAGATGCCGACCCCGGCCTGCGCCGGGGCAGGCTATGCCAACAGTGAAACTCGAATTCCGATAGCATAGCGTAGCGGAATTCGTTAGTTGAACTGTCCCGCTTGAGCGGGACAAAGTCAGCCACAGAAAGCGAAAGGGTGCATTTTCAATCTTGTTTTACCTTTGATTATCTGCTAGTTCACTCATCATGAATGAAATTCTGACGGTTTCCCAACTCAACGAAAACGTGAAACTGCTGTTGGAAGAAGCGTTTACCAGCGTCTGGGTGGAAGGGGAAATCTCCAATTTGCGCAAGCCGCAATCCGGCCATATTTATTTTACGCTGAAGGATGATAAAAGCCAGATTCGGGCTGTTTTATTCCGCCAGTTCGGTGCAACAAGGCCGGTAAGCCGGTTTGAACCGGAAGAAGGTTTAAGCGTTCTCTGCCGGGCGCGGCTCAGTGTATACGAACCGCGTGGCGAGTATCAGCTGATTGTGGAATCACTGGAACCGCGCGGACTGGGAGCGCTGCAAAAAGCTTTCGAACAACTTAAAGCCAGGCTTACCGCCGCCGGACTCTTTGCGGAGGAACACAAAAAACCGCTTCCTTTCCTGCCGCGAAAAATCGGCATTGTCACTTCGCCTACCGGCGCGGTCATTCGCGACATTTTAAATATTACCAAACGCCGTTTTCCGTCTGTTGATATTTTAATCGCTCCGACACGGGTGCAGGGCGAGGAAGCCGCCGCGGAAATAATTGCGGGGCTCGGGAAGCTCATCTCATACGGCGGTATTGATGTCATTATTATTGCCCGTGGCGGCGGTTCGCTGGAGGATTTAGCTCCTTTCAATGATGAGGCCCTGGCCCACGCTGTTTTTAATTGTCCGATTCCCGTCGTATCGGCAATCGGCCATGAAACCGATTTCACCATTTGTGATTTTGTGGCCGATTTAAGAGCGCCCACGCCATCGGCGGCGGCGGAGCTTGTTGTCCCGGACAGAAACGAATTGCTTATTAAGATAAGGAATCTGAAACAGCGGCTGGAGCAAAGCTGCGGGCGAATGGCCGCTGAACGGCGTTCCTTCCTGAATGATTTACAGGCCCGGATAAAAGATCCGCTGCGGCTGACACAGGATTTTTCGTTGCGCCTCGACGATCTGCGCGAAAGAATGTTTAATGCCTGGCAGCGCAAAACGGCGGCAACTCAGGCGGCCATGGAGCAAAAAAGCATCCGGCTCGCCCGGCAAAATCCCGCCGTAATAATCCGGGAAAAACTGCTGCTGCTCGGCAACGCGCAGAAAAATATCGCCGGCATTCTTAATCACGCGC
Source organism: Deltaproteobacteria bacterium (assembly GCA_022703375.1). GTDB lineage: Bacteria > Desulfobacterota > Syntrophia > Syntrophales > Smithellaceae > JAKLDS01. The sequence continues at coordinate 36,615 of JAKLDS010000020.1, forward strand.
TGGCGTTGCGGCGCGAACAACTGCGCAAAGACGCGGCGATTCTTAATACCTTAAGCCCGCTCAATGTTTTACAGAGAGGTTACAGCATCGCGACAAACGCACAAACTGGTGAAGTCATCCGCAAAGCAGATACACTCAATCCCGGACAGCAGGTTAAAGTTAAACTGGCCGCGGGCGGCTTTGACGGCACAATTGATGAAATTTGGGGAGAATAAACAACTATGGCTAAGGAAAAATTTGAGGATGCTTTGGAAAAGCTCGAGGGTATCGTCAGAAAAATGGAATCAGGCGATTTACCGCTGGAAGAGTCATTGAAATCTTTTGAAGAAGGCATGAAACTTATTCGTTTCTGCACTATCAGACTGGACGAAGCCCAGAGACGGATTTTGCAGATTATGGGCAAGGAAGACAATCTCAGCGTAAAAAATTTTTCGGGAGAGAATGTTGATTGACAATGATGAAATATTTTTAAAGGCCTATCTGCAGGACCGGAAAAAAATTGTGGAAGAAGCCCTGCAGCGTTATGTCCCAGGCGAGCTGAATAATCCGGTGGAAATTTATCAGGCGGTCCGCTACAGTGTTTTTGCCGGCGGCAAGAGACTGCGTCCCATTCTGTGCCTTGCTGCCGTGGAAGCCTGCGGCGGCAATATCGCCGCGGCGATGCCGGCGGCCTGTGCGTTGGAATTAATTCACACCTACTCACTGATTCATGATGATTTACCGGCCATGGATAACGACGATTACCGGC
>JAKLDS010000021.1 GCA_022703375.1 Deltaproteobacteria bacterium
AAAAAATAGTCAATAAATTCATTTTGCAAAATACCCTTTAACTTTCTCCGCCAGTTCTTTACCAATTCCCGGAACTTTCTGCAATTCCTCAATCGATGCTGACTGGATAATGTTTGATGAGCCAAAATGTTTGAGCAGCGCTTTTTTGCGTTCCTCTCCGATATCGGGAACGCTGTCCAGCACAGAGAGAAAATCAGCCTTTTCTTTTAAATTGCGATGATAGCTGACCGCAAAGCGATGGGCTTCATCCCGTACCCTTTGCAAAAGAGCGAGTGCATGCGGCCACCTGGAAAGATAGACAGGATCCTTACGTCTCGGAAGGAAAACGCGATCTTCCGATTTTGCCGCAGCCTTCCGTACATTTTCTTCTTCTTCGACAGCCTGCCCGGCGGATGCCGGGGGAGAGGGGCAGGGTGAGGGTAAAATTTCTTTTATGCCCCCTCCCCTCAATCCCCTCCCGCCAGGGGAGGGGAAGTTTCTCAGGGATAGGCTGCGCTCTTCTTTGGCCAGGCCGATGGCAGCCACATTGATTCGTAATTCCTTCAATACTGCCAGCGCGACATTCAACTGGCCTTTCCCGCCGTCAACGACAATCAAGTCCGGCAAATTATCGGAACGGGCAAATCTTCTGGTCAAAACTTCCCGCATCATTCCGTAATCGTCGGCGCCCGCTACGGTCTTTATCCGGAAGCGGCGGTAACCTGATTTATCGGGCTCGCCATCCTGCAACACAACCAGGGAGCCCACTGCATTAGCGCCGCTGATATTGGAAATATCATAACATTCTATCCGGCGCGGGGGTTTTTCCAGTGATAATTTCTCCTGCAATATCTGCAGTGCGGTTATCTTTTGCTCATCTTTTTTATGTTGCTGCTCCCAGGTACTGCGGGCATTGCTTTGCGCCAATTCCAAGAGATTCTTTTTATCACCCTTGACGGGCACGGTTAAAATAACTTTTTTTTCTTTTTTCTCCGAGAGCCATTCCTCAATTACTTTGCTGTCCGGCAGGTTTACCGGAACAATTATTTCGGGCGGTATGTCAGCGCCGCCGTCGTAGTACTGCTCGATAGCCGCTGCAACCACTTCATTGAGGTCTGCCTGACTTTTAACCGGCACAAAGGACTTTTTCCCGGAAAGTTTACCTTCGCGGATAAGCAATAAGCATAATTGAAAATGACCATTCGTTTCATAAGCGCCAAATACATCCTGATTGCGGCCGGCCGCCCAATCCACATTTTGTTTTTCTAAAGCATGATCCAGCGCGGCAATGCGGTCGCGCAAACGGGCTGCTTCCTCATAATCCAGATTCTGCGCTTTTTCCGCCATTTGTTTTTTCAAGTCTGCAATCAGCGGACGGCCGCGTCCTCCCAGAAAATCAAGAACACCATCTACCAACTTTTTGTAGGCTGTTTCATCAATAAGTTTGGCGCAGGGTGCGAGACAACGGCCGATCTGATATTCCAGGCAAGGGCGGCGGCGCAATTTGAAATCGCGATCACGGCAGGTGCGCAGAGGAAATACCGATAAAACAAAGCGCAAAGTCTCTTTGGCAGCCAAGCCAGATGGATAGGGCCCGAAATAACGCGCCTTTTTATTTTGCATCTGGCGCACCAGCTGCAGGCGGGGAAAAAAAACATGTGGATCAAGTCCCAGATGATAATAAGTTTTGTCGTCGCGCATAATCACATTGTAGCGCGGGTGATGCTGCTTGATTAAATTATTTTCCAGAATGAGCGCTTCTTTTTCTGTTGCCGTGGTGATGAATTCAATATCGGCAATTCGCGCCAACAGAAACGGCGCCATCGGTCTCGTATCTTTGCCGGTAAAATATTGACTGACGCGATTCTTCAGATCATTGGCCTTGCCAATATAGATAATTTTACCAGCGGCGTCTTTCATCAGATAGACGCCCGGAGAGCGCGGGGCAAGGTCAACTTTTTCTTTCAGGGACTTATCTTCCATTTGACTGCCGGGTGTTCAGGAAGGAAGGGGCTTAGATTGAAAACTGTCTTTTCAAGCCCCGACCTTATTTCCTTCCTTTCCTTCGCGGATGTATGTTTAATGTTTATTCTATGTACAGGATTCGACATCAAAAATAAATTATTATAATCCGGATACTAAACAATCAAACTAATTAAGAATGATTTCCTGCCCGGGATAGATGTCGTCGGCAGGCGACATCTTGTTTAGTGTTAACAGCTTTTGCAGCGTAACCCCGTTTTTTCTGGCGATTGTGTAAAGACTGTCTCCTTTTTTAACTTTATATATGGTGCCGTTAGTTTTAGCGGAACCGCCGCCGGTCCCAATTTTCAGGACCTGTCCAATTTGTATTGTATCAGTTTTTAAATTATTAATACTTTTGAGGGCACTGATGGAGATACCGTATTTATTGGAAACCGTGGAAAGGTTATCGCCCTTTTTCACCTTGTAAAAGCTTGCTTTCTTAAGAGTAATTTTAGCTTTTGTGGTTACATAGACTTTTTTGCTGACGGGTATCTTTAATGTTTGTTTTACATATAAAACGCTCTTCTTTGATAATTTATTGGCTGCGCGTATTTTTGCAATAGAGGTATGATATTTATTTGCTATAGACCATAATGATTCTCCGTTGCGCACTCTGTGTTTGATGTAGGCGCGCCGCACGGTTTTATAAGATACGCGGGGTATCTTTGCATCGGGTATGTCAGCAACAATCTGAAGCAGTTTCTGACCTGTGCCTTGCGGCACCTTCAAATTGTATGGTTTGTCCGGAGTTATCTTATGTCTTAGTTCGGCATTTAAAAAGTGGAGAATTTTCCCCGATGTCTCCAGTTTTAAGGCTATATCCTTCAAATGCATAGGCCTGTTTGTCTGCACATTCTCATAGTCGGAAAGAGCGGAGTGATTATTATCCGATTCCAGATCAAAACCGTATTTTTGCGGATTTTTGATAATGAGAAGCGTAGCAAGAAAACGGGGAACATATCTTGCTGTTTCGTTCGGCAGGCGATGGTACATATCCCAGAAGTTATCCAGATAATTTATGTGCTGCGAGGCAATTGTCCGCATTATTCTCCCCTCGCCGCAATTGTAAGCGGCAAGAGCAGTGAGCCAGTCTCCAAACATAGAGTGGAGTTCGCTAAGGTAGGCGATGGCCGCTTTGGTGGATTTTTCAAAATCGAGCCGTTCATCTATCCAAAAATCCCTGCCCAGCCCGAACTTGTATCCGGTGGATGGTATAAATTGCCAAAGTCCCAAAGCACGGGCCGACGACATGGCATTAATTTTAAAACCGCTTTCCACCAGAGGCAACCAGGATAGCTCTTCGGGCAAACCGGACTTCTTTATTGCAGCAGAAATAACAGGACGATAAATCATCGAACGTTGATACGATGAAATAAAATAATTACGTTCCACAGTTTGAAATAAACGTATTTCTTTTTCAACATCGTCGTTGGATATTAATGGTATCTCTCCGCGTATTCCCTTGGCCGGAGATTGACTGGAATTATATATCGCCAATATTTTTTTGGCGATCATCAGGCGAAGATCGTCTTTCTGCCTTGCTATTTCTGGATTTCCATTGACATCCTTCAGCAAAACGTAAGCCTCGTCAAGCAGCTGCAAGGCATTATCAATATCCCCTTCGGTCCAGTGCTTGTGAGACTCTTCCAAAAGAGCAAGGGCTTCTTCCATTGCGTCTTTTTCCTTTTCATCATTTTCATGGTTTGGCTTGCCGGAAAGAGCGGTATTGGAATCCGAAAAAGAATGTTCGTCTGTTTCTTCATCTTCAGCTTCAGCAAGACGCTTCGTTGCGGCGATAATTTTATCGGTGTTTAACCGTTGTTTTAATTCTGTTGATTTGTCTTTTCCAGTGGGGGAACCTTGACTTATGGTGGAAGTATTTTCCTTAATGCGGGTAAGTGATTTACCGGATTTTGTTTCGGGCGTAATGGTGTTTTCACCAGTTGCAATAATTGGTGTCTGTACGGAGGCCGATTGAGAGACAAGTTGATCGGAAGAATATGTTTTGCCCATAGTAAGATTATCAGCAGTCTTCATCGTTGAACAGGAAAAGAGCATAAAGATGGTCAGGCATAAAAAAAGTAATGTCCTTAACGTGATATTCAAATTCTTTGTGCAGTGCATTTTGACTCCCTAATTTTAACGATTATTTGATTGAATCCAGATTTAAAACAGAAAACATTTTTTCCCCTTCAATAACTTGTACAATGAAACTATTCTTTCGTGCAAAATAATTTTCCGGATGAAGCTTCATTTTCCTTTCCGCGGCTGCCTGCTATGTCTGTCGGGAATAATCTTGCTTGGTTTAACTGAAATACACCTTAAGAAATTTACCGCTGGTGCATTACTTGAACGCAAAACAGGAGAAATAAAGCGCAATTCTGTTTTTTCAGAAAGGCTATAGTAAAAATGATCCTGTCTTTTTTTATTTTAATAAGACATTACTTTTTTATGGTTGAACTATAAGAATTTCGTTCTTGTATGTCAAGGGAATCTTGATCACAAAATGCAGAGCACGATAAAAATGACTGCGTTCAAGGCACATCACGACATCTGTTCTTATGAGAAATCAGCTTACCATTGGGCCGCCGGATGTTCAGGAATGCCGGGGCTTAGATTAAAAACTGTCTTTTCAAGACCAGACCCTACCTCCCCCTGGCCGCGACATCTGCGTGCATTGCGGCAGTTCTGGCCTACAACGGAGCAGAACCGGTGCAATTAGGGGAAAAGCTTTGGGCTTTGGGCGCTGCCGTTGTCACTGGACTTGTCATAGGGGAGTTTCGCAGAGGAAGTATTCGTTGGGGTGGCTGCAAAAGGATATAAAGCTATGCGGAAGAGTTGCCGCAATCGAAGACCAGCTAAGGTGAGCCAATCAAAGACCCCCTATTTCTACTTTTAACTTGTTTACTATTCTATACCTGCCCATCTGCGCCATTTTTCAAAATTAGAGCGACCATACCACGCTTCTGTATAAGGGATTTTACCAATTTTTTTGAAAAGCGATTTAGCCGTTTCTTTGTCTCCCGCAATGCAGGCAAACAGGCAAAAGGAATTAAGATTATAAAATGAATCAGGATATGCTTTTTCCATATCCAGAAATCCTTGTTTCATCTTTACCCAGGAAACACTGGGATCGTTAAAATCTTTGAATTCCTTGTTGTATCCCCACATCGATCTTAGTATACGCGTGTACATCCCCATGCCTTCTGATTCTGGAGTCATTTTTACTGCATCTTCGGCAAATTGTTGCCATTCACCTTTAAATCCTCCCCAGCGTGGCATTATATAATGGGCTTTTACCATATAATAAGAATAAAATCCCGGTTCAAAAGATACTGCTTCACGGAAAAGCGCATCAAATTTTTCCCTATCCCATCCCTGTCCCATAGCAATTCTCATCAATGCATGATAGCGTCCCTGACAATCCATTAAAGGTTCTAGAGGATTGTCTTTTACGAGTTGATAAGCTTTTTCCAGCCTGTCATGCATAAGTTTCCATCCTTGTTCCGCTACAGTATTCGCATAATCACCACCTCTCGCTTTCCAGGCATAAGTCAGCCAGGCATTGCCGGCAGCGATTTTTGCCGTTATTGAATTTGGATGTTTAGACATCCATTTCTCAAGGTTACGAATGTATTCATTGCATTGAACATCGTTTTTGTTCGTCTCGAAAAGATCGAAAGACATATAAAAATACGTCAATTTCCAAACACCATCTGGAAATTTTGTTTTATTTATCCGAAATTCGTTTGCCATTTTTTCGAGCTCGTCGAATTTTTCTTGTTCAAATAGAAGTTGAACTTCTCTTTCTATTTTTTTCTGGGCTATGGGACCGTCAAGTATTTCAATGGTAAATCCGTTTCTGACTATAATAAAAGACATAAATATCATTACAAATATTAATGGTAAATTTTTCCATCCGGTGGATAAATATTCTCTCATTTACTTTAGCCTCCTTTTATAACTTGGCAATAATTTCATTTTTTAGTTCCTTGGCTTGCAGTTCTCAACGTCTTTTTTCAGCGGTTCAAATATTTGCGGATAAAGTTTATATTGAACATCAAATTCTTCCTTAGCCTTTTTGCATGTTTTAAATTCAAGATGTTTCTTTATTCGCCTTTGCCAAATTTCGATGCAGCGGTTATCCTTAAAGTGAGAACAGACTTCCAGCAGATCCTTATCGGAGGCAGCTAATGGACTAATGGAAAGCAGCTTATTGAAATCTTCGTATGCTTTGCCATATTTCTTCTGCTGTAAATATAATCTACCTCGATTACTATAAAGTTGCATGGAATCAATTTCCAAATTCAATGTCTTTTTTGCTTTGTTGATAGCCATTTCTGCATTGTTGAGATCATCTAATGAACTTCTTTGAAGTAAGACCCAAACATAATTGCGATACGACCACGGTGAATATGGTTTATTATCTAAACTACTCTTGAAGTATTCTATTGTCGAGTCATAATCTTTGGATAAACTCAGGATACTCCAAAGTAGTACGTAAGCATTATGATCTATGTTATCTTGATTCCTGTTTTGAAGACATTCCAGATAATCAGTACTTTCCAGAATTGCAGAATCCTTATCTGAAACATCTTTTTTCTGACGGAACTTTTCATAGTAAATTCTAGATTTCAAAAAATGAGCTAAACAACCATTACTTGTTTCTTGAATTCTTTCAGCTTCTCGAATTGCGTCATCATAATTTTCTAAGCCGAGTTGTATCTCGCTTCTCATATATATCATGTTAAATATATCAGTATTTATCAATCCAGACTTTTTAATCAAATCCAGTGATTCCTGACATGACTTTTTATTATAATATAAATACGATCTGTCTCCGCCTCTGATTAGATTTATTTTAGCTAATCCAGCAACTGCATCTGCATTATATTGGTCAAATTTAATTGCTCTGTTAAAAAGTAATTCTGCACGATTCAATCTTGCGATGGTTATCTGATTCTTTAATTCCCAATCCCATTTCGTATAACCAACTATTTTCCATCCTTCTGATGCCAATAATGAAGGGCTATTCATATCACCTTCAGACAGATTGTTACGGTTAGTGCTTTTAATATTATTTATTTTATTCAGTTGAGTCGGTGCTTCCTTTTGAGAGCTGAAACAACAAATAAGGTTAAGTAGAGCAATAATTGAAAACAGAAATAATAACTTTTTCATGGGAGATTCCTCCTTTAAGTATCAATAGCATCGTGGGCAATGGGGACGCTGTTAACTCATTAACTTCTGCATGGAGCAGGCTTCGTACGCAAATTTCGATCTTAGATCTCTTGTTAAAAGCCTAAGCTAACTCCCCTGGCTTCCGGCCTGCCGGAGGAAATGATTTAATTGCGTTGTCCGAAAATATCCCGGCATTTCCGGCGCGCCAGCTCCAGAGCCTCGATCAGATGCCGCCGCAGGTCTTTGATATCCGGTATCGTCCAGTCCACCAGACCGGTGGCCAGCGCGTCGTTTTTCGCTTTGGCTTTTTCCAGATATTTCGAATAGAAGCCATCCTTCATTTCCGCCGCTTTTTGCGTTTCTCCGGCGGCGATAAGCTGATTATATTTGGCGCCGTTTAAAAGATCAAAAGCCGCGGTGACGCCGATAACCGCCATAATTGCCGATTCCAGCGCGATATAGACAATGCCCGGCCGCAGGAATTTATTGAAGGCCTGAATGAGACGCCCTCCGTAATTCTGATTCAGAACAACCGAAACAACCGGAATTTGTCCCAGAATGTTGGCATCGAGCGATTCGGCGCCGATGGCCTGAATGCGGTAACGCTCCTGCCGCGAGCCCGGCACAAAACCGGATGAATTGGAGAGCATGAATAACGGAATATTATGTTCATTTAAAAATTGTGTGAATACGCGGAATTTTTCGGTGCCCGGCGCATCCGCTCCCCCTCCCTTGTACAGCGGCTGGTCGGCGATGATGCCCACCGTCTGCCCGCCTAGAGTGGCCAGACCCGTAACCAGACTGGGCCCCGCCAGAGGATTGTTCATCTCTTTGTAAAATTCTATGAAGCTGTCGCGGTCAAAAGCCCGGGTAATAACTGAGTCAATGATGTCGTAAGGCTGGGCGGTATCGGCGGGAATAGCCGGCGCCTGTTCGGGCGGCTGAAAGCATGATTCCTTTTCCTGCGGATAAAGCAGGTTGATGACCCGGGCTGCCAGATCAAAGGCTTCGGCAAAGGAAGAAACCATGAATGTTGAATTCTTCTTCGCGAAGGCTAAAGCTGTGGGCGACATGCCTTCGTCCCGGACGAAAATTATCGCATCCGCGCCGTTGTTGATTTCGAAACATTTCAAACCATCGCCGTAGGTGATAATGTGGATGCGCGCCCCTTCCTTGTGCTGCAGCGCGGCCATAAAATCCAGCCAGTCGCGCATGTTGATGTTTTCATGGTAATTGGGACGTTCCTGCCATTTTTTGCCGAAAATGATTATCTGGTTCGCCGCCGTGCGGTGGGCTATTTTCAGCAGTTCCCGGGCTTTGATAATCGAAGCCGCCGAACGCAGCCCCGAATGGGTGCGCGGTCCCAGAACCAGTGCGCGCCGGCCGGCTATTTTTACGAAGCCGCCAATGAGCGCCTCCGAGGCGTAATAATCTTTTTTAAAAGTGAGGAATATTCCGTCGTCAACATTGTTGCGGACGATGGCTTCGGTGAAGACCAGCAGGTTCTGGCCGCTGCGGCTTTCGCTTTGGGTGTGTTTATTGCTGGCAACCCTTCGAATGGCCGGCAATTGTTCGTCCCGATAAAAGAAACGGTGCAGTTCGCGGATATTGCCCAGCAGATGAATTTTATCCGCGGCAACAATATCCACGATGCCCGTCCATTTGCCCAGAATCTTCGCGCCGCCGATATCATAATTGGAAATGTCTTCTCCCATTACCGAGCGGATAACGTTGGAGCCGGTCAGCACCCGGTAGGAGCTTTCCGAATCCAGCAGCAGCTGGATGGTCGCCTGACTGGAGCCGTAAACGTCCAGGCCCGCCGAAGAACCGACGCCCAGGGCAATCAATCTTGCTGAACGGCGCACATCCTGCCCGGAAGGAACACTGAAATTATATTCCGCGTCGAGTTCACGAAACACCTTTTTCAACTCGGGATTTCCGACATTATCAGTATAGAGCCGGAAAGTCTGATAATCAACATTGGCGGAAAGCAGCGCGTTCATCATGAAACCTTCTCCGCCGCGGTTCAGGGAAACAACACCTTCCATGATATTGGCGCCGGCGCTGTCGTTCCAGACATAGAGCGGCCAGCTTTTATGGTAAGATATGTAAGCCGCCGCCAGGTATTTCAAGCCTTCCCGATTGCCGGTTGAGCCGCCGGAGATGCGGGAATCCTTCATGTAGAAACATGCTTCCCGCCCTTCGATTTTACCGTAATAAATTTTTGCGCCTACCGGCCGGTGGGCCGGCTTGCCCTCGGTGGTTGATATTTTTTCCATGCCGTCAATGGCCGCGATTGTTATTTCGCGCGCCGAGCCGGGATCAAGGCATTCTTCAGCCCAGAATTCGACCGGCCATTTGTCATTATCGAGCAGCTTCTGATTACTGACGTTTATTTTATCTTCATCGTAATAAGGATTACGGCTGTCGGAATCAAAGAGGATATCGAGCGCGATCGAACGGCCTTTTTGATAAAATAAAACTTTTTTCGCCTCCGGCCTGTCGCTTTGATAATACCGGACATTGAGGTTAAAGATGCCGTGCGCCAGCGTTTTATCATTGAAAAAAGCCAGCATCGAGGAACAAATGTGATGCAGTTTCGCATAATCAAGCAAAGTATCTTCATTCAGTCTGAGATTCCAGGAAGCGGGACAGTCGGTTATTATTTCAATCCAGTTTTGCTTTCCCTTCTGCACGTGCTGATAAGCGGCTACTATGGCTGCCGCCTGCAGGCAGGAATTCTCCATCTGCGCCAGATTTTCTTCCGAGGCAGAGTCAACATCGGCAAAGGCAAAGGCCGCGTAGCTATGATTGCCGTGGTCTTTTCCGGCCAGACGGTAAACACAAAAATCATCCGCCGGAGAAAAAAGGCGTTGTATCTGAAATCGTTTCTCCAGAAAGGCCAATCTGGTTTTTAAAGCATCGGCCAACTTCCCTGACAGGTTGTCCGGCAGCAGAGTTTTTTCGGGATGTTCGACGGCCTTCCGGCATTGCCGCAGCAGCAAGCGGGTAGCGGATAATTTTTGTGCGGGCAGGGACCTGCCGTTCAACTCATCATCGCTCATTTCATATAAATGAATCGAACGGTCGGGAAAATGTTCCAGAATTACTTTTTTAATATAGCGCGAAAGGGAATCATCCAGCTCCGATTGTTCCTGATCGAACAGCCTGGCCAGCGTGTTTAAGTTTTCTTTGGAGCTACCCAGATCGACATTCATGTGCACCAGCGCCTTGATGATTTCCGGATGATCGAGGCATATTTCATAAGAGCGCTTTAAAAGCATGAAAGCCAGTTGCAACTGCATAGCATGCATTTCCGAGCGCTGGCTGCCGATGTCGGCGATGCCGTAGGAACCAAGCAAGGGGCTGATCACATTATTGAAATAGCGCGACATTTCCAGCTGGGGATTGTGCCACTGAGTGATGAAATGGTTCAGTTCTTCCACAAGCGACAGGCCGTTTGAGTAAACAACAGCCGAAAATAATTTCTTGATGCCGATATATTGCAGAATAATTTCGTTGATTTTTTCCGCCGTGTCCCTTTTGGTGTGTTTTGACCAGTCTGCAGTCGCAATTCCGGCGAGCGCCTTTTCCAGTTTTTCTATCATGGCCGGTTGTTCGATAAAGCCCTGAATTACCGCGGCGAGCAGCTCCATCAGGACTTTGATATGTTTTTCCGAATCAGCGGCGATTATCTCGGGAAAATTCGGCGCCATCAGAATTTCCAGCGTGCTACCGGAAACCGGATAGGATATTTCAGCAGTGCCGGCGTTGGTTTCCCTGGAGGATTTTTCTTCAGCGCTGAATTCTCTTTCAATGATAACCAGTTTTTCTCCTTCCTGGAAACTTTTTGTCGCCGGATGTCCGGCGGAAGGCTTGACGTTGTGCAGCGCCGAAGCGTCTCCGTTCATCACGATGTAATTGATTGTTCCGTCAATCGGCGAATGGATGGTTGTCTCCATCTTCATGGAAGAGAGAATTATCAGTGGTTCGCCCGTCCGCACTTTTGCTCCGGGCTTTAAATCATTGCGGCAGAACGCCACAAAGTTCCCCTGAAACGGCGAATAGACAATTCCGGTATCATCATCTTCCGCAATTCCTTCCGGCGCGACGTGCAAGCGGTGATAATTAATTTTGCCGCTGTCATCTTTCATCCGGATAATAATATAGTTGGCCTGGCGGTCTATCCGGATACGGTAGGAGCTGTTGCCGAAGATAAGCTGGATATCGTCAAAGCGGTCGTTGAATGTATTGAGAAAGGCTTTACCGTTATAGATGCCATTGACATAAATATGAAAAGCATTCAAGGTTGTCTGGATATATTCAAGACAATATTTTTGCCTGTCGTACTCGATTATGTAACGGCCGGGAACTTTCAGCACGCGGGTGTTGATAATCCCTTCAATGTGAGCAATGATTAATGATTCAGTGACCGACTGATAGAGCAGTTTGACATGTTCCGCGAGACCTCCGAAGTGAATGTGCCGGGCGCTGCGGTGATCGCCTACAACCCTGCCGGCCTGCCCGCTATCCTGAAAATTCAAATCGGGGTTATTCAGAAGAAGATTGTTGGAGTAATCGCCTTTGATAAATTCGGGGTGCCGCACAATGCGCAAAAGTTGATTGGCGTTGGTTTTCACGCCGCTGATATAGAGTTCCTGCAGCGCCCGGTCCAGACGAATCAGCGCTTCGCGCCGCGTCGGGCCGTTGGCGATTATCTTGCCGATCATGGGATCGTACATCGGCGAGATGTTATCGCCCTTGCTGTAGCCGAAGTCACAGCGAATGCCGTTAAAAGTCGGCAGGTCAATTTCCTGAATGACGCCCGGTGAAGGCAGATAGTCGTTTTCCGGCTCTTCCGCGTATATCCGGCATTCGATGGAATGATCGTTTTTGGCAATATTTTTGCGTAACAAATCCAGTCCGATTATTTCCTTTTCCCGGCCGTCATAATAAAGTATCTGCCACTTGGCGAGATCAATGCCCAGAGACTGGTCGGTTACGGCGTATTCCACCTGCAAGCGAGTGTTTACCTCCATGAAACCGAATTTCCCGGTATCTCCGTCAATCAGAAATTCCACCGTTCCTGCTCCGCCGTTCCGGCTGTAGCCCGAAACCTTGGCTATTTTTTCGGCGGCAGCCAGCATTTCCGTTGCCAGCTTTTCTTCCAAAAAAGAATGGCCGCTTTCTTCGATAATTTTCTGGTTGCGGCGCTGCACGGCGCATTTCCGGATGCCGATGGCCCGGCCGTTGAAAATCTGCACTTCAATGTGCGTCGGTTTGGTCAGATATTTTTCGATGTAAAATGACGTGTCGCCGTAAAGTTCGCGGCCGATGCGGCAGCAGGAATCAACGGCCCGGTCCAGCTCATTTTCATGGAAAACGGTGTACAATCCCTTGCCGCCGCCGCCGGAGGCCAGTTTTATCATAACCGGATAGCCGATGCGTGACGCTTCCTTTCTGGCCAGATTTTTACTGCGGTCGGAGAGAACCTGCGAACTTTCGAACAACGGAATATTATGAGCAGCAGCCAGCGCGCGGGCATTGAGCTTGTTGCCCACCTGTTTCATGGTTTTGTAATCGGGCCCCATGAACAGAATTTCATGTCCGCTGCGCCGGGAAATCGCTCCCAATCCCTGCACAAACTCGGAACTTTCCGAGAGAAAACCATAACCCGGATAAATGGCGTTGGCGCCGACAAGCTGTGCGGCGGCAATAATTACCGGAATACTGGAATAATTATGACGATCGCCGATAAAAACAATTTCGTCGGCGAATTCATACCATGATTGTTCTCTGTCCACGTCGGTGACAACGGCCACGGAAGGAATGCCTTCTTCATGCAGCGCCAGAAAAAAGCGTTTGGCGATTTCCGCGCGGTTAGCAACCAGCACTTTTTGCAGCAGATGAGGCCTTTTGCGGGAGACGGACTGCTGATCTCCTGAGCGGCGGCCGAAAATATTCGTATTTAATTCCAGCAGGGAGTCGAGAGCTTTGTTTAATTCTTTTTCCAGGGTATTGACGTTAGTCATTTTGCCATCCATTATCAGAAATATAACCGATTAAAATATGATTGCCGATTAATGGCTGTTTCTTACCAATTTTTTCATTGGTTGTCCATACCGGAAGCTTCTTCATCTATGACGCTCCCGGGAGTTCCTAATAATGCACAGATTGGATGACGAACGATGTTTTTACATATTTATTTGTTCCCCTCTTGATTTTCGGGAAAAAATGATGGTAAAACATCACAAAAGCTTTTTATACAGACAGTCAACAGAGAAATATCGGGAATTAATTAACCATTCGGCAAACGGTGTCGGGGAAATGATAAAAAAAATTATTGATGTTTTACAAATAATTGCCACTTCCTTATTCTCCGTGCTCTTCGGCTTGTTTTTAACGCCGGTTTTAGTCTGGATGTATTTCCGGTTGTTTTCCCCCATCCCGGAAAAGCTGAGTGTTTTTTTTATCGTCATCGTTTTTTTGGCTTTGCTGCTGACGGCATTAATAATATTGTTATTCATCAGGAAAAAATATCTCTGGGCAATTGCTGTTCTGGGAACGGCGGCAATTCTTTATATTCTCGGCATTCCGCTGTTTATCATTGAAAACAATAATGAGCTGTGGCTGGAGAAGGTTTTCCGTAAACCCGGCCCCGCCTATTTTGTCGAATATTCTCCGGCGGTAATGGACCTGCTGAAAGATGTGATTGCCTTGCGGATACGTGTCTGGGATGCCATTTACTGGTTTGCCTATCCCTATCTTGTTATTTTTCCGGGCGCCCATTTTTACTTCTGGAAATACCGGCCGGCGCAGAAAGAAGAGAAGAAAAAACCTCTCTGGACAACTCCTCAACGATGAAAAAATAATTAACGGAAAAGTTAATCGGGCATTGCTTCGACAAAAAGCAGAGGATTAACCAGAGCGCCATTGAGAGCAATTGACCAATGCAGATGCGGACCTGTTGACCGGCCGGTCTGGCCGACCTTGCCGATAAGCTGTCCCTGCGTAACTGTCTCACCGGTTTTGACGTCAAATTCACTCAAGTGGCAATACATCGTAACCAGACCCTGACCGTGATCAATAAACAGTGTTTTGCCGTTAAAAAAGAAATTACCGGAATCAATTACTACACCGTCGGCGCAACTGACAACAGCAGTTCCCGTCGGCGCCGCCACATCAATTCCATTATGCGACTGCCGTGGCCTGTTGTTGTAAAAACGGCGTAAACCGAAAGAAGAAGAAATGCGCCCATTGACCGGCCAGATCAGACCTTTTTTCAGGGGCTCAGCCATACTGAAACGCCGCAGGGCCTTCCAGCTGCGGGCCCTTTCAGCCTTGTATCTTCTCAGATCTGCCCTGCTTAAACGCAGATGACGATTTGTCGCGAGGCTGATCTGTTGTTCGTCGTATATTTTTTCTTCAATGATAAAGGACATGGACTTTTTTCCGGAGCCGGCGGTTCTTACTTTAATCACTGCTTTTCCCGGCTTTGCGAGCAGGGGAATGCCAACCATAGCTTCCCATTGGCCATCCCGCTGGAAAACAAACAGCCGCGAATTTTTGAAAAAAGCCCGGGGCCGACTTTCGCTTTCGCCAAGATTAACAAAAGCGATTCCCCCCGGCACGGCTTCGGCGCGGGGAAGAATGATTTTATTTTCTTCCGCCTGCAGTGGCGGAAGAAAAAATAATATTGCCGCTGCGATGAAAAAAAGCATGAACAGGCGGATAAAAAAATGTCTCATGTAAATTTCATTCCTTTAATAATAAAACCTAATTTGTACGGAGCCGGTCATCTCTTACCTGTGAGATGCCAATTTTTACCGGGAAGGAAACACGGAGATTTCCCTTAACATAAGTTGCCGCAATCCGGGTAACTTTATTTTCGGGGAGCGCTATTGAGAAAAACATTCCTCACCGGCCGATGGCTGTCAGCAGGTCAAAGGGAACGACTGCTTTGACCGGCGCCAATTTTCCTGACTTTGCAAAGACGGTTTTTCGTGATATGGGAGTTCCCGCGATTAACGGGTGATTATGCGGTACGATAACCTATATGTGGCATACAGTGAGCTGTGCCGGCGCCATGCCGGTCGCTCTCTTTTCGTAAATGAGAATATTTCTTTCGCTGAAACGTGGCGTCGGGCAAGAATTCGGGCATCCTTCTTAATAAATGAAGGGTATGGCCGGGGTGATATTATCGCGATTCTTGCAGTAAATTCTCCCGAATGGTGCATTACCTATATGGCCATTACAGCGATCGGTGCAATTGCCCTCCCGCTCGACAATAATCTTACCCCGGATAACTACCGGAACATGCTCCAAACAGTTTCGGCGCGTGCGGTTTATGTATCGGGGAATTTTTGCGGTATTTTTCAGGATGTAAAGGTTTATGAAATCGAAAAAAACACGGAAACGTCCGGTGATTACCAGCCGGGTGCAGCGACTCTTGCGGAAAATGATGTCGCCTCATTGCTTTTTACTTCAGGTACGACCGGAAAACCGAAAATCGTTGCCCTGACTCACGGTAATATTCTCCATGTTGCCGGGGTCTGCACTGAGCTGGAAGAATATGTGGAAAACGATGTAACGCTGGCGATGCTCCCGCTTTATCATGTCTATGCCTTCGAATCTACTTTTATGGCTCCTCTGCTGACAGGAAGCTCCATTGTTTTTCAGCACTCTCTCAAGGGGCCTGATATCATCCGGACGTTGGCAGACAAAAAAATTACAATTTTTCCGGCGGCGCCGCAAATGTGGGAGCTTTTTTTCGATGCCCTGCTGGCCAAAATTAAAGCTCAATCCATTGTTAAATATCGTCTTTTCCGTTTCTTTCTTCAAGCGGCGCCTGTCCTGAAAAATCTCGGCATGAATTTTGTTTTGCAGAAAATATTCGGACCCGTTCACGATGTTTTCGGACGGCAGATGAGGTTTTTTATCAGCGGCGGCGCCCCGTTGAAAAAAGAATATTTCCAGTATTATCGCCGCATGGGATTTTATATTATGGAAGGCTACGGGTTGACGGAAACAACCGGTCCTATAGCTATTCCCTACTACAAAGATGCGGCGGCCGGAGCCGTAGGACCGCCAATTGCCGGCAATGAGGTCAAAATAAAAAATACCAATGCCGATGGTATCGGAGAAATATGGCTGAAGGGAAAAGCCGTGATGGCCGGATATTACAAAAATGACGAGGCCAACGCCGCAGTTTTTGATGATGACAATTTTTTTAATACGCAGGATTTGGGCTTTGTTGACCGGCGGGGACATATTCACATTACCGGCCGTGAAAAAAATGTAATCGTTCTGGATTCGGGAAAGAACGTGTATCCGGAAGAACTGGAGCTTTATTTCCGTTCTTCACCGCTGATCGCCGAAATTGCGGTTTTCGGAAGGAAGATGGAAGGCCGGGAAACTGTCTATGCCGTGATTGTTCCAGCAGCCAAAGGCGCGGGAAGTTATGAAGCCGTGCGGGAAGCAATAAACCGTCTGAACAAAGGCCTGCCTCCTTATAAGACGCTGACGCATTTTGCTCTTTCCGCCGATCCGCTGCCCCGTAACTCCACCCGAAAAGTTCTCGTTGATGAAGTTAAACGGCTGCTCGATGGTGGTGTCTATCAAACCGATCCCTCCGGCACCGCGCTCGCCCGGAATATTCTTCTGCCGGCAAGCATCCATGAGGAAGAAATCATCGGCATTATCGGGAAAAAACTCAAAACGGAAGTTCTTCATGCCAACAAAACGCTGACAGACTATCAGATTGATTCACTGGGAATTATTGATTTGATTGTTTATCTGGAAGAAGCCCTCGGCATAGCCATTGATACGGAGAAGGTAAATCCCCTGCTGACGCTGGAAGAATTTGTCCGTTACCTGGCTTCTTGCGAACAGAGCTCCGGGGCCAATCTTGATGAAATGATTCTCCGGGGACCGGTAACAACAAAGGCAATTACTTTTCCCAATCCTTTAAGTGAGCTGATTATTTTTCTTGTTCGCGAAATATCCCGTATCTGCTGGGGTTTTCGGGCAATCAACAGGGATTTCTTGATTCCGGAAAATGTTATTATTGCCGTTAACCATCAATCCTATCTTGATATTCCGTGGGTTCTGGGCGCAATGCCCTATAAGTTGCGCAAGCGGCTTTACATCACCGGAAAAAAGGAACTATCCTTTTTGCGTTATCCTTTCTGGGGTTCGCCTATTCTGTTTGTTGACCGCAGGGGAAATGTGGCGCCGGCACTTAAAGCCGCTGCTGATGTCCTGCGTAACGGCGACTCTCTGATTATTTTCCCGGAAGGAACACGCACCAGTGATGGCTTCATGGGAAAATTTCGATCGGGAGCCGCTTATCTGGCCCATCATCTCGGTAAAAAAATTATTCCGGTAACTGTCAGGGGCGCTTTTACAATTATGCCGCGCCACACCATAATACCCCGTTTTTTCTCCGGAGCAAAAGGCAGTATCATTGTGGGCAAGCCGGTTGATCCCGGCAGCTTTGCCACAATTAATGAGCTCAATGATTATTTGCGCGGAATTATTGAAAAGCAGCTAAACGGCTGAAAGCTCCGCTTGATTTCCTGAGGAGTAAATTAGACCAGTTCCACTATCAGATATTTTTTTTTGCCTTTTCTGATTCGCAATTCGCCCGCTTCATTAAAATCGGCCTCGGCCAATTTTTCATCAACTGATTTTACCTGCCGGTCATTAATATAAATACCGCCCTGCTCAATCAGGCGCTTGGCTTCCGACATGGATTGCGTCAAACCTGATTTAGCGCAGACTGAAGAAATCAGGATGCACGCCGACTCCTTGCGGGAAACCCGATAACGGGGAATGGCGGAAGTATCAACGGTCGGTGCGCTGCGCGGGATGGTGCTTGACGGGAATAAATCAGCTTCCACCGGTTTGGCATGGAAAGCTTCCACTGAGGCGCGCCAGGCGGCCTCGGCAGCTTTGGCCCCGTGAGTGATTTTTGTCGCTTCGAACGCGAGCACGGCTTTGGCCATGTTCAATTGAGCATCGGCCAGTTTTTTCACTATGCTTATTTCGGCAAGCGGCAGGAAAGTGAAGAGCTTGAGGAATCTTTCGACATCGGCATCCTCGGTGTTAATCCAATACTGGTAGTATTCATAAGGGCTCGTGAGCGCGGCGTCAAGCCAGATGGTGCCCTTCTCGGTCTTGCCCATCTTGTGTCCCAGCGATGTGGTAATCAGCGGAAAAGTAACGGCGTGGGCGTCTTTGCCCTCCACCTTGCGAATCAGTTCCGTTCCGGCCAGCATGTTGCCCCACTGATCATTGCCGCCCATTTGCAGGGCGCAACCGTAATTTTGAAACAAATGCAGGAAATCATAGCCCTGCAGCAGCATATAATTGAATTCAATAAAATTGAGCCCCTTCTCCAGGCGAATCCTGTAGCTTTCCGCCGCCAGCATCCGGTTGACGCTGAAATGACGGCCGATATCGCGCAAAAATTCAATGTAGTTGATTTTGGTAAGCCAGTCGGCATTGTTGAGCAGCAGTGCCCTGTTATCCGTGAATTCAATGTAACGGGAAAGCTGCGCGCCGAGGCATTGAGCGTTGTAATCAATTTTTTCGCGGGTAAGAATCTGGCGCATTTCGGTTTTGCCGCTGGGATCGCCGATTAAACCCGTGCCTCCGCCGACGAGCGCGATGGGCTTATGGCCGTTTAACTGCATATGCGCCAGAGACATGATGGGAACAAGGCTGCCGATATGCAGACTGGTAGCGGTGGGATCAAAACCGATGTAGCAGGTCACAGGCCCTGCGGCAAAAAGCTTTTTGATTAAAGCCTCATCTGTGACCTGTTCGATAAAGCCCCTTTCTTGCAATACATCAAAAGCGCTTTTCATTTCCTCATGCCTCCCAATTTGATTTTTGCAAGTGTTAAGCAAAGCAAAAATCTTAGTCGAATTGTCCCGCAATGCGGAGAGGATGACCCCATGAGCCTGTCTTGGGGGTTCATTCCCGCGATTCTTTCAGCTTCAAGCTGATTCTTTCAATAGAATTGGCCTTGCCGGTGCCGGCATCAATATCCAGCAGGGCGGCCTGCAGCCTCACATCACCTTTGGCTACGTCAAATTTATTCGGGATCATGGTTAGAAATCTCTCAATAACGGCATCTTTCTTCACGCCGATTACCGAATCAAAGGGGCCGGTCATGCCCACATCGCTCAAATAGGCGGTGCCGGAGGGCAGAATTTCCTCGTCAGCGGTTTGCACGTGAGTGTGCGTGCCCAGAATGGCGCTCACCTCGCCGTCAAGATACCAGCCCAGCGCCTTTTTTTCCGATGTCGCTTCGGCATGAATATCAACAACAATAATGTTTGTTTTTTTCTGCAATTCGGCAATTTGAGATTTGGCCGTGACAAAGGGGCAATCCAGCGGCGGCATGAAGATTCGTCCGGCCAGATTGAGCACGCCGACGTAATCTCCCGAGGCGGTCGGCATGGCTACGGTGCCTCTGCCTGGTGTCCGGGCCGGATAATTGGCCGGCCGCAGAAGGGTTTCGTAATCGTTTATGAACGTCAGAACTTCTTTTTTATCCCAGATATGGTTGCCGGAAGTCAGAACGTCAATTCCGCTTGCGAAAAGTTCTTCCACTATTTCTCTGGTGATGCCGAAGCCGGCTGCGGCATTTTCACAATTGGCAATGACAAAATCAATGCCCCGCTCGGCAAGCAGCCCCGGCAGCAATTCGCCTACCGCCCGGCGTCCCGGTTTTCCAACAATATCGCCGATAAATAAAATCTTCATTAATTCGCCTTGCCTTCTATTTCGCGAAGGAAGATACTCGCGTTTCCCTGATTACCGTGACCTTAATCTGTCCCGGATAGGTCAATTCATTTTCAATTTTCTTAATTATGTCATTGCAGAGCATGACGGCATCGTTGTCCGATATTTTTTCATTTTCCACGAGAATCCGGATTTCCCGCCCGGCCTGAATGGCATAGCATTTATCAACTCCGTTGAAAGAGTGGGCTATTTTTTCCAGCTCTTCAAGGCGATGGACGTAAGTTTCCAGCATTTCCCGGCGGGCGCCTGGTCTCGCCGCGGACAGAGTATCGGCTGCCTGCACCAGAACGCCCAGCAGGGTGTTGTTGCGCCCGTCGTCATGGTGGGTGGCAATGGCCTGAACGATGCGCGGATTTTCGCCGAAGCGTTTGGCGAAATCGGCGCCGATGGCGGCATGCGGCCCTTCTATCTTGTGGTCAATGGCTTTGCCGATATCATGCAGCAGGCCGGCGCGTTTGGCTTCTTTAATATTCATTTTTAATTCCGCAGCCATTAAACCGGTGAGATAGGCGACGTCAATGGAGTGCTGCAGAACGTTCTGGGAATAACTGGTGCGGTATTTCAGGCTGCCCAGCAGAGTGATTATTTCCGGATGAATGTCATGGACTCCCACATCGAAAGAAGCTTTTTCCCCTGTTTCCCGGATAATCTGATCCACTTCCGTCCGGACTTTCTTGACAATTTCCTCGATGCGTCCCGGATGAATCCGGCCATCCTGGATTAAGCGCTCCAGTGATATTCTGGCCACTTCCCGCCGCACGGGATCAAAAGAAGATAAGACAACGGCTTCCGGCGTATCGTCAACAATCAGGTCAATGCCCGTGGCGGCTTCAATGGCGCGGATGTTACGGCCCTCGCGGCCGATAATGCGCCCCTTCATTTCCTCGCTGGGCAGGTTCACTACGGAAACAGTACGTTCCGCCACATAGTCACCGGCGTAACGCTGAATTGAGTAAGCAATGATTTCCCGCGCCTTGCGGTCGGCGGTCAGTTTGGCTTCGTCCTCTATTTTCCGAACCGTTGCCGCGGCGTCGCGTTTGGCGTCTGATTCCATGGATTGAATTAACAAGGTCTTTGCTTCATCGGAAGATATGCCGGCGATTTTTTCTAGCTTCTCGCGCTGCTCATCAATCATTTCGTCAATCTTGCGATGTTTTTCTTCCATGGCCGCTTCTTTAGCTTGCAGCGATTTTTCCCTGTTTTCGATATTGTTTTCTTTCTGTTCGAGTTGATCAATCCTTTTATCGAGGTTCTCTTCTTTCGAGCGAATTCTTTTCTCCAGGCCGTCTAATTCGCTTTTTCTTTCTTTGGATTCCCTGTCAAAATCGGTTTTCTGTTTCAGAAGGTTTTCTTTGGCCTGCAGAATCGCTTCCTTCTTGATTGTTTCCGCTTCCTTTTTGGATTCTTCGACAATTCTTTTCGCCAGGCTTGTTGATGATTTGATTTTCTTTGCCGTGGAAACATGCTTTAAAATAAAGCCGAAAATACCACCGACGATTAAAGCTGCCAGTATTCCGACCAATAATAAATTGCTGTCTAACATTGAGATTACCTCCCCCTTGCCCTGCCGCGGGTTATTCCGCTTACGGCTTTCTCCGGCGCCTGAACAATCAGGCTTTCTCCGGCAAAAGCCAGAGCAGAGCTATATTTAAACCTCCCGGTATACAGCCGTAGCTGCACCGGAGGATTCATTGCTTATTATTTTTTCAAGGCAGTATTGAGGTGGGAAAGGGATAAAAGGGCATAAAAAAGCCCCCGCTTATGCCGTGTTAATCACCTTTTTTGAACCTTTTTACTAAGTGGGCGCCGGTGTTGTTGTTTCAGGCTTTCTACCTCCCGACCAGCGTTGCAGAGGTTGACTTGCACACCACAAACAAGAAATGGCTCCCAGATTCAAAATGTTGGCTCAAAAACAAATGCTAATCACGCACATCGCAGGGGCAAATAAACTTTATTTAACTTGCGTTTTCAATCAGTTGAATCAATTTTTCGGCTCTGTCTTCCAGTTGACCGCAGAGCTCATTGTTAACTCCCTTTAATTTCAAATACTCTTCTGAAATGTTTAGCGCTGCCAGTATGGCAACATCCAGAGTTTTAAGACTTTTCGTTGATCTCATAACCTCATTCATTTTTTCGTTCACAAACAGGACAACACTGTTGACATATTCTTCTTCTGCATCGCTGGAAACCGCAAGATCCTGTCCTAAAACGCTGATGTTATAATTCTTTTTCAAAACTGACTACCTTAAAGCTTATTTTGCCAAGTCTATATCCGCAAGCAAATCTAATAATGAATCCACCCTTGCGCGTACGCTGTTCCTCTCCTCGTCTAATGCCTTTAATTTATCGCTTAAAACACCTAACTCCGATTCTTTATTTTTTAGCGTTTCCTCCAATGTATATATCTTATTTTTTAATATAACCTGTTCATTTACCACATTTTTAATTTTATCTTCCAGTTGCTTGAATTTTGCCAATTCCACTTTAATTTTTTACCCTTTCCCGCGACAGATATTTTAACGCAAAAGATTTTTTTCGGCTTTTATTTTGTCAATTTGCGGCTGAAAAGTCAAGGCATTATTTGCAGACGAAAAGGCAGGGAGACGTCATTTGTCATGTTCATTGTTGCGGAGAAACAATGCCCGCAGCAGAGTGTTTTTTGCCGGTCAGTAAACCGGTAAAATAGCTGTCCAGCTCCTTCTGCAGGCTATCCTTGTTCGGCAACTGCCCCAATTTCTGGCGGAAACTGCATGCGCCATCCAGACCCTTTGTGTACCAGATGAGGTGTTTGCGGAAGTTTCTTTCGGCCGTTCTGAGACCGCAGTATTCGGTGTCCATCTCCCAGTGTTTCTTAATTATTTCATACCTTTGCGTTATAGTGGGCAGAAAATCGGCAGGCCTGCCGTTCAATAATTGATTTATTCCCGCAAAAAGCCACGGATTGCCCAGCGCCCCTCTGCCTATCATCACGGCATCACAGGCCGTCTGGCTAATCATGGCCAGAGCATCCTGCGGCAGGTGGATATCGCCATTGCCGATAACCGGAATCTTTACGGCATTCTTAACCGCGGCGATAATTCTCCAGTCGGCTTTTCCGCTATAGCCCTGATCGGCAGTGCGGGCATGGACGGCGATGGCGGCGACGCCGGATTCCTCCGCGATGCGTGCCACTTCCACGGCATTGATGGATTTGCCACTCCAGCCCGAACGAATTTTTACGGTGATGGGAAGGGCAACCGCCTTTTTAACGGCGCTGATAATATCACAAATCAACCGCGGATCTTTGAGCAGCACTGCTCCCGCCCCGGTGCGAACAACTTTTTTTACCGGGCAGCCCATATTAATATCAATCAAATCAGCGCCCATATCCTGCGCCATCCTGGCTGCTTCAGCCATTACGGCCGGGTCGGCGCCGAAAATCTGCATGCCCAGGGGTCTATCAGCTTCACCCGTTTTCAGATATTCCAGTGTTTTTTGCGTCTGCCGGACAAGGCCGTTGGCGCTGATCATTTCAGTGTAAGCCAGCGCGCATCCGCAAGAACGTGCAATCAGCCGAAAAGGCAGGTTGGAAATGCCCGCCAGCGGTGCGAGCAGAGCCTTGTTTTGCAATTTTTTAATGATATCGGACATAGGTGGACTTTTTCAGGTAGCCGCCAGATAAGCGCCGGCCTGCTGCAATTGCTCAACGGTATTTATTCCCATGACCTCCAGATAATCCGGCGCTATATGAGCTCTGACAATTTGTCCCTCGCGGCAGGCTATCTCGACAATATCCGTCAAATAGTACTCCTGTTGACTATTGTTGTTTTTCACTTTGCCCAGAGCGGCAAAAAGAAAAGGCGTAGCGACGCAGTAAATTCCGGTGTTGATTTCCCCTATTTGTTTTTCTTGTTCGGTTGCATCGCGCTCTTCTACTATTTTGCAGATGTTGCCATTGCCGTCTTTCACAACCCTGCCGTAACCTTTAACCTCGGCCGGAAAGGTGGTAAGCACAGTCAGGCACGCCCGGAAACGGATATGCTCCGCCACCAGAGCCTTGATGGTTTCCACCTGCAGGAGCGGGACATCGCCGCAAAGAATAACCGTCAATCCCGGATAACCGGCCAGGGCCTCCCTGGCCTGCATTACGGCATGGCCGGTGCCCAGTTGCGGTTTCTGTTCGGCAAAAATCAAATCACCATCGGCAAAGATTTCTCTGATCTTTTGCGCCTGATGGCCGATAATCACGACAATTTTTTCCGCTCCGGCATGCCTTGCTGCCGCCACGGAGTAGTAAAGCAGCGGCTTTCCCGCCAGTTCATGAAGAACTTTTGCCAGATTCGATTTCATGCGGGTGCCGCGGCCTGCCGCCAGAATTACCGCGGAGAATTTATTTTCTTTCACTTTTTTTGCCAGTTCCCTTTCCTGTTTCTTCAGTAATTCTTCCCGTTCCGGCAGCTCTGGTAACGCCACCAGAATTTCTCTGATGGATTTATGATCGGCATTTTCAATGATGAAGGTCACCCCTTTATATGTATGGCTTTCTTTCCTTTGGGGAATTCTGCCCAGAGTTTGCATCAGGTAACCGCCCAGCGTTTCATAATTGCCGGATGGTATTTTGACACCAAGGAGTTCGCTTAAATCATCAATGTTGATGCGGCCGTTTACCATAAATCTGCCGGGAGCTATTTTTTTATAAAGTTTTTCACCCGTCGTATATTCGTCATCTATGCTGCCGATTATTTCCTCTCCGATATCCTCGCTGGTGACAATACCGACCGCGCCGCCGTACTCATCCACAACTATGGCCATATGCTCGCGCCTCTTTTGCATATCCATCAGCAGTTCGCTGGCTTTTTTTGTTTCCGGCACATAGAAAATTTCGTTTTGCAGGCAGGATGCGATGGTCTGGGCCACCGGAGGAGATGTTAGTTTTTCCCTGGCGCTGTGTAAAACAGCCAGCAAATCAAAGTAATGCAAAATACCTACAATATTGAAAATCTGTCCCTGATAAACAGGTATGCGCAAATATTTCTTGCCGGCGACTATTCTGGCCGCCTCTTCAATATCGGTGGTAATGGGCAAAGCAGTCATAGCCGAAAGAGGAATCATTATTTTGTCAACGGTTACTTCCGAAAAATCAAAAACGCGGCTGACCATTTCCCTTTCCGTTTTCAAAATATCGCTGCCCTGGGTATTCTTGCGTAAAATGAATTTCAGACCCTCCTTTGTTATATAAGAGGGATTTTTAATATTTTCGCCCGTTGAAAAACGAACAGTTTCCCGGGAGACCAGGGCGATGATGTAAGCCACCGGATAAAATAACACGGAAGAGACACGGATGAAAAATGCTGTCCGCATGGCCATGGCTTCCGCATGATGCTGAAAAACAGTACGGGCGATAATCATGAAAAAGAGGGTAGGCAGCATTATCAGCATTGATAATTGGGCGCCCTGTTTTGTGCCGAAAGCATCTATCAGAAGGCCGGCGGTTAAAGTGGAACTGACAATAATCGAAAGATTGGTGCCGATAATTGTAGTTGAAATAAACCACTCCGGCTTTTCCATAAGTTTCAGGGCCTGTCGGGCGGAAAAAGAGCCACGGCGGGCGAAGAACCTTATTTTATTGATATCCGAAGAAATCAAAGCTATTTCACCGCCGGAATAGAATGCTTCCAGGACGAGGCAGAAAAATATTACAGCGATGATTAAATAAATACTCATTGTTCCTCTGCTTCCGTTACCGTCTTTTCCACTCTGATTTTCAGGATCCGCGCTTTTCCCACGCTTTCGACTATAAATCTGTATCCGTCAGAGCTTACGGATTCTCCCCGGGCGGGAAGTTTTCCGAACAGGTGCAGCACAAAGCCGCCGACCGTGTCAAATTCAGGCTGGGTGATATCGCCGTGAATTAAAGCATTGAACTGTTCCATGGACATTTTTCCGGGCACTACCATGGTTTTTTCATCTATCAGTTCACAGCCATCCTGCAGATGAACGCAATCGGCGATTTCTTCTTCGAACAAATGTTCCATGATGTCTTCGAGAGAAACAAGGCCGGAAACGCCGCCGTATTCATCAACAACTATAGCTATTTGCATACGGTTTTCCCGGAAATCGTGCAACAGCCCGTTGATGGTTTTATCCTCGGGAACAAAGTAAGGTCTTTTGAGCAGCGCGGCGATGCTTCTGATTTCAGTTTCCTGCAGGGCGGCATGGAGTAAATCACGGGCATAAATAATTCCTATGATATCGTCGCGGTCGCCTTCATAAACCGGCACCCGTTCATGCCGTTCCCTGACAACTGCGGCGATAACTTCCGTCATTGGCAGATGCGCAGGAAGGCAGAACATGTCTACGCGGGGCACCATGATATCGGTAACCGGTTTATCGCCCAGTGCGAAAATTCTGTTAATCAGTTCTTTCTGCGCTTCTTCGACAACACCTTCACGGCTGCCGACATCAATGAGCGTTTTAAACTCTTCTTCCATTACGGGATCAGCGGCGCTCCGGCTGCTGCCGTGGACATAACGCCTTAAGATAAAATCAGAAACTTTTTCCAGGCTGATAACTATGGGATACACCAGACGGGAAAAGATTGCCAGCAGCGGAGAAACGGCTGAAGATATCGGCATCGGGTAGGTTACGCCAAAAGTTTTGGGAACAGCCTCGCCGGTGATAAGTACCAGGCTGCTGGTAAAAGCAATGGCAACCCACTCACCGTTCATTCCCAGCAAACCGATAAACAAGGACGCCGCGACAACCGACAGGCCGATATTAACCGCATCATTGCCGACAACAATGGTAATTAAAAGACGGCGCGGCTTGGCAAGCAGTTCCGAAACAAGACGTAAAAACGGATAGCGGTCCATTTTCATCTTATGGCGGTGCAGTTCGGTGAGTGAAAACAAAGCGGCTTCGGAAGAGGAAAAGAATCCCGAAAGTAAAAGTAATATTAAAATTATGGTTATTTGAAATGTTAAATCCAAAGCAAATATGTTCCTGAATACTTTATTTGTCTTTGGCAATTTACCAGATTAGAGAGGGAAAAGACAAATACTTTATCGGGCGGTATCTTTGCTCTTTTCATAAAAATTGACTTGCCATGAGTTTTCCGGTATTTGTGCAAACGATAAGTTCAGGAGGATTTGATTTATGACGAATGTGCTTTTAGTCGGCAACGGGGCGCGGGAACATGCGCTGGCCGAAGCCATTTTACTATCAAAGGAAAATTCCCGTCTGTTTTCTTTTATGAAGGCAAACAATCCGGGCATCGCCAAATTATCGGAAAAAACCAAAGCTGGAAACTATTCCGACCTGCCGGCAATTGTTAATTTTGCCCGGGAAAACAAAGTGGAATTCGCCGTTATCGGCCCGGAAGATCCCCTGAACAACGGCGTTGTGGACGCGTTGGCGCAGGCCGGTATCGCGGCGGTAGGCCCGACTAAAAGTCTGGCGCGTCTGGAAACATCCAAATCGTTCACCCGCAATCTGGTCAGCAAATATAACATTCCGGGCAATCCGCAGTTTAAAGTTTTCAATGCAACAGCCGGCCTGGAGGCATTTCTTGATGAACTGGAAGGCATCGTGATTAAACCCGATGGCTTAACCGGCGGCAAGGGAGTGCTGGTGCAGGGAGACCATTTTGTCACGAAGCAGGAAGCCCTGTCTCTGTGCAAACAAATATTGGCGGAAAGCCAATCGGTTATTGTAGAAGAAAAATTCGACGGCGAAGAATTTTCGCTGCAGTGCTTGTGCGACGGCAAGACTGTTGTTGCCACTCCCCTGGTGCAGGATCATAAAAGAAGATTCGCCGGAGACAGTGGCCCCAATACCGGCGGCATGGGCTCCTATTCCTGTCCCGACCATCTGTTGCCCTTTCTGCAGCCGCAGGATTTGGCGGAAGGGTTGGCAATCACGCAGAAAGTGGCGGAAGCGCTGCTGGCGGAAACGGGCAGCCCCTATAAAGGCGTGATGTACGGCGGATTTATCGCGACAAAAAAAGGAGCGAAACTGCTGGAATACAATGCCCGCTTTGGCGACCCCGAAGCCATGAATATTCTGCCTCTGTTAAAAACTGATTTTGTGGAAATCTGCCGCCACATTATCAACGGCACACTCGATAAACTGAAAATCGAATTCGAGCATAAAGCCACCGTCTGCAAGTATGTTGTTCCCCGGGGATACGGCCTGCCCGCCTCACATCCCGATGCGGCATCATCACGCGCCAGGATTGCAATTGGCGATGTGGGGAAAGCCAGACTTTATTATTCTTCCGTTGACCAGCGCGCGGATGGTTTGTATCTCAGCTCTTCTCGCGCCATCGGCATTGTCGGCATTGCCGGCACTTTACAGGAAGCCGAGAAGATTGCGCAGGATGGTGTTAAAGCCGTGCAGGGCCCCGTTGCCTGCCGCACCGACATCGGCACACAGGAACTGATTCAAAAACGCATTGATCATATGAAAAAACTGCGGGGAATTTAAAAAACAGCTATCTGGTTCTTGCGCATTTTCTGATTGGAAAAAAGCGATACCGCTTCAACCTGACGCATTTGTTGCATCTACAAACAAACGACTTTACAACTTCTTGAAGTTGAGAATTGCCATTAGCAAGGCTCAATGTTGGACAGCAACGATGCAAGCAGCCGTCGGAATGCGTTAATGTTTATCAGTATTACAGCGGTTTCATTTTTTAATCATGGCGCGTAGTTTTGATTCCAATGACACACAGGATGGCAAGCGAATTCATTATCGCCAGAAAGATAAAAGCCCAACTATAGCTTGAAGTCACGTCAAAAATTTTACCCACGACAAATGGTCCAAATGCTCCCGCATTAAGTAAAAAGTATGCAATACCGAAGATTGCCCCAAGATATCTCAGCCCGAAAAGTTCGGCCAGATAAGGCACTTGGATAACTGCAAATCCACCATAACCAAAGGCAAAAATTACTGCAAAGACATATAACACCCAGAGGGCATCTGAAAGTTGTATGATGATAAGCGATGTTAACATCAGAGCAGCAACTACGAGGGTGACCCGTCTGATTCCCCAACGGTCCACTGCCATACCTGAAGCCACTTTACTAATAATGCTGATGCCGCCAATTACGGAAATAATTGTGGCAGCAGTTACGGGCGAAATGCCGATATCCATTGCATGAGGTGCGATATGCACCAATACGGAATATAGACATGCCCCCATAAAAAGAAAGCTGGTTCCCAGCAACCAGAATTGCGCGGTGTGCAATGCTTCTCTCAAGGTAAAACTTGATGAATTATCATCTTGATGTTGTGAACCGCCCATCGCAGATTGCCCGATCCGGGAGGGATCATTTTTTAACATCTGAGCGCTAATAATTATCAGCACCAGCATGGCCATGCCAATTATAATATATGTTGTGCGCCAGCCTAAGTTTGATATCAGGTAGCCGGACAGGGGAGGTATAATCATTGTTCCGGCACCAACTCCAGCTGCAGCAATACCAATCATTAAGCCTCTTCGGAAAACAAACCATCTGGCTATTGTTGAAATTAAAGGAACCCAAGAACCGGCGACACCAATACTGGCGATTATTCCAAAAACGATATAAATCTGCCAGACCATCTGCACCTGGGACATTAATAAATAGCTGCCCCCGAGAAGTGACCCGCAGACGGTTACCACTATCCGTGATCCGTACTTGTCGCTAAGTTTACCTGTGAAAACGGAAGCTACTGCAAGCACTACTAAATTTACCGAATAGGCGCCGGAAAGAATTGCTCTGGACGTACCAAATTCATTCAGCATCGGTTTGAAAAAGACACCGAAACTGTATTGTGCTCCCCAAACTATCAGCAGTATCAGAAAGCTACACAATACGATAACGTAACCATAGAAGAAGCCCGGCTTGCTGGAGGGAGAAGGTGAAGATTCTTTTATTTTATCGGAGCAGCTCATGCTATTTATATTTCCTTGACAAAGAATTACTCTTCATTAGATAGGAGCTCAGTTTTCATGCGAAGGAATCTAGAAAATATGTCAATGTATGTCAATGAGAAGTTTGCCGCAAAATATGAGTTATGGCGCTGATGTTTATCGTCAGGCGTGAACTGTGCTCATTACGGATTGAAGTATTTCGTTTTAGCCGCTGTTGACGATTTGTGGATAAAAGGAAGGAAAATTCTTGCTCGATCTTTGCATCTGCTGTCAGGATAGCTTTGTTCCAGAGGACTTCATTTTCTCCATTAAGCCATTTTTTACAAGACTAGCGCAGCACACTCGTTCAAAACAAAATCCTTGCCGCCTCCATCTCCATGCCCCCCCAAGCCATCCCATTGATAACTGCCATAAAAAGCGCTGAACTCCGTTCCAGTATTTGCCGGACTAAAGACTTTGAACGCTGCACTTTTTTATCCTGTCACTTTCGGCAGCTGCGGGAAACGCTGATCAATTATTTTATTCCAGACGCTGACTTTGGGAGCCGAAAGAGTCATCAGTTCGGAGATGTCTCCCTCGATTGTTATGGAACGGATTTTGTCGCCCTGAGCAATTTGATTGACAATGTTCTGGTCAACTTCGCTCATTACTTCGCCAAACACCGTATGTTTGCCATCCAGCCAGGGAGTTGCCACATGGGTGATAAAAAACTGGCTGCCGTTGGTCTGCGGCCCGGCATTGGCCATCGAAAGCATCCCCGGTTTGCTGTGCCGCAGTTCCTTCACAAACTCATCTTCAAATTTATATCCGGGTCCGCCGCGCCCATCGCCATCAGGGCAGCCGCCCTGAATCATAAAATCTTCGATGACCCGGTGAAATTTCAGATTATTATAATAACCGCGCCTGGTCAGATTGACGAAATTTGCCACGGTGACCGGGGTTTGTTCGGCAAACAAGCGCAGACGGATTGTTCCTTTATCGGTATCAATCACAGCTACCAGTTTATTTTTCATCACATTCTCCTTTATTCAGAAATATTCGTAATTTTAGATATTTCCAATCGTCATGTCAAGGTAAAAACACGGGGATATATACTTGACACAAGAAAATAATGGGAGCACTATTCTTTCTACTTCTTTTATGGGGGAGAGAATATGTGGGAGAACATTATATTCGCAGTTCTTTTTGGCGGATCTTTTGCTATTGGAGGTATTGCGATGACTCTAACACCTCCCGAATTTACATTAGCTCGTGCCTGTTTTATATTCGCTGCTCTTGTTATTTTAGGCCGTATTTGTTGGTGGATTTCGGCTGAATTAAAACCTGTAAATACAATGTTTTTTATTTCGTTAATAATTTCCTTTTTTGTCATTGGCTCTGTTTTAGCAGGTGGTTTAGGAAATATCAGGGACGAAATATCAGGGACGGTTCTAATTAATTAGCTCAACCTCGCAAAGCCCCGCCAATTCTAGCTTCCTGCCAGAAGATTGCCACCCGGCATACGCCATGCAGGCTGTTCACTGTTGTGACCTTGCAACGACAAATAGAGCAATATTCAGAACGGCCACTTTAATTTTATTGATTATAATTTCACTTTAGTTATAATTCCCCACCAGCTTCGACAATCTCAAAAAATCCGGAAGGAATTAAAATGGAAACCGACCAAACACGCCTCGTGTATCTGGATAATATTCGCAACTTCCTGGTGTACAATGTTGTTCTATTGCACATTCTTCAAATCTTTGCCTATCCGCTGCTTTTCTGGTGGGCGGTTATTGATAAAGCGGGATCGTCCAGATTTTATGAGACAGGCTTGATTGCCATGGACATTTATTTGATGCCCTGCCTGCTGTTTATTGCCGCGCTTTTCATCTTTCCTTCATTGAAAAAAGTAACTCCCCTTGAGTACATGAAAAATAGATTTCTGCGGCTTTGTGTGCCGGTTATCGTTTTTCTCTTTTGCGCAGGTGATATCTTTTTCCAGCTCCTCTTAACAAGGTTAAACAGTATCCCGCCAACCTATTTAGAGACATTCCTCAACTTCTGGCGTTCATTTGCTAATATGCCGGCAATATATTTTTCCGGCTCCGAAAAAACATTGTATGACTTATCATTTAACTTTCAGTATGCTTGGTTTTTGACCTTTCTCTTTTTTATAACACTTGTGGTTGTTTTATTAAGCCTGCCTTTTAGAAGAAAAAACAGTGCACCGAAAGAAGCGGACAGCAGAAATAAAATTATATTTAAAACGATTATCTTTGCTGCAGTGCTGGGTTTCGTTTATGTGGCGGCCATGGTGTATTATGTCGGCCATCATATTAATTCCAGTTGGTGGTTGATTATTGGTAAAGTGGTGCAGTTTAGACTCAATTCTATCTGGCTTCTCCTCCCGCTGTTTTTAGGCGGCTTGTATGTGTATAAGAAAGAGTGGCTCACACGGGGCGATATTGGAAGCTGGAAGATATGGGGAGGAATGTCTTTCATTCTTCTCGCAATATATGCGTTATTGTATCATGTCCGCATCCTGCCGGTATTTGATGAAATATTAAAAGTTTTTGAACATAATATGATGTTTAACGATAAAATGGCTATGCCTGTTGTGACGCTTTCCGTTAAACATGTAATTTTAGTTACCTGGATTTTATTGCCGTTGATCTGCGTTTTCCTTTTGATGTTTTTTCTTTCTTTTGCCAAAAGGTTTTTCGATAAACCGAATGCGATAACAACATTTTGTTCAAAGCATTCCATCAATGTGTATATTCTTCATTATATCCCTGTTCTTCTTTTGCAATATGCTTTTATGAATGTGCCCATTCCACCGATTGTAAAAATTATATTGATGACAATCATCATCATTCCCGCGTGTCTGTGGCTTAGCCATCGTCTGGTTTATCCGTATCCTAAAATAGCTATTGCGTTCTTTATCGCCCTGAAGTTGATTGCGCTTGCCGCCGGATTTACCTTTTACTACTTCGCGCTGCTGGCTCTGATTTTCATTTCTTTTACCGGCGCAGTATATGAATCAGCAAGATACATGGTTGTCCGCAAGCAAATTAAATGATGAATTGCTAATCTTAATGATGGAACAGGCGCAGGCCGCAAAAAGCCATCACGATGCCGTATTTGTTGCAGGTGTCAATTACCTGCTGGTCGCGGATGGAGCCGCCGGCTTCGACGATAGCAGAAACCCCGCTGCGATGCGCGCGCTCAATGTTGTCACCAAAGGGGAAGAAGGCATCGCTTCCCAGGCAAACGCCCGTAACTTTGCCAAGCCACTTTTTCCTCTGCGCCTTCGTGAGCGGTTTGGGCTGACGGGTAAAGGTTTGAGCCCAAACGTTGTCACCGATGACATCTTCCGGTGTCTCGCCCAGATATACATCAATGGCGTTATCGCGGTTGGGTTTGGCAACATCGTCGCGGAAAGGCAGATTCAACACTTTGGGCATGTGGCGCAACTGCCAGAGATCGGCCTTCTGACCGGCGAGCCTCGTGCAGTGGATACGGCTTTGCTGGCCCGCGCCCACGCCGATGACCTGGCCATCCTGCACATAGCAGACGCTGTTGGACTGCGTGTATTTCAGGGTAATGAGCGCCAGCACCAGATCGCGTTTTTGCGCATCGGTTAATGTCTTTTTCTCAGTGACAATGTTTTCCAGCATCCGGCTGTCTATTTTTAAATCATTGCGTCCCTGTTCAAAAGTAATGCCGTAAACCTGTTTGTGTTCCAGAGAAACGGGCACATAGGAGGGAGAGATTTCCACCACATTGTAATTGCCGCCTTTTTTGGATTTCAGGATTTCCAGCGCCTGCGGCTCATAGCCCGGCGCAATGATGCCGTCGGTAACTTCGGATTTGATAATCTGCGCCGTCGGCACATCGCAGATATCGGAAAGCGCTATCCAGTCGCCGAAGCTGCTCATGCGGTCGGCGCCGCGGGCGCGAGCGTAGGCGCAGGCCAGCGGCGATAATTTCATTTTAGCGGGAATGTGATACATCCGGCGCAAAACACCGTTCAGCGGAAATCCGAGCGCCGCGCCGGCGGGAGAAACATGCTTGAACGAAGCCGCCGCTACCAAGCCGGTATTTTCCTTGAGTTCTTTCACCAACTGCCAGCTGTTGAACGCATCGAGAAAATTGATATAGCCGGGCTTGCCGTTTAACACCTCGACCGGCAGGGAACCGCCGTCCGCCATAAAAATACGGGCTGGCTTTTGATTGGGGTTGCAGCCGTATTTCAGTTGTATTTCATTCATGGATTATTCCTCCACCGTTTTGTATTTGTTGATAATGACATCTTTATATTCTTTAGTTGAGAGATCAATGGCGCGGATAAACAGGCTGACCTTATTGTCGTTATTCAATGCCTGCCATATTTTTGCGGCGCAGGCATCCGGGTCATCCTCGTCAATGGCCGTGTGCAGGGGTTCGCCCGCAAAACTGGGCAGCGGCGAGCCGTTGCCCTGATAAGTGCTGATAAAATGCCCCTCGCCCGCCAGTGGTTCGGCATAATCAAAAGTAAAGCGCTGGACGCTTTTTTCATTGCCGTCACAGCTCTTCAAAATGCTGATTTGATAGGCACCGGTTTGCATATTCACTATGCAGGAAATGCGCGGCGTCCAGTTGGGTTTGTCGTCCTCAAAGGTGCGGGTGTTAAGAGCGGCTGCAAAATTGAAGCCGGGGAACTCATTACGGGATAAAAAATCATAGATGGTATTGGTCTGATCGCCGTTGGTGACGATTGAGTAATTCTGATAAGTCAAAACCGGATTATAAATAATCAGATGCGGGTCGGTCATTTGGGAAGGGTCGGCGGCTTTAGTGCAAATGCCGCCTTTGATGGCAGAAAAAACGCGATTGCGGCTGTTGACGCTGCGCCCCATGATAAAGTAGGCAATCATGGCCTTTTTACCGCCGGGGGCAATCCCCGCGCAAATGCCGCGTCCGGGATAATCGTTTGCGGCCAGATATTCGTAAAGATTGATTTTCATATATTATTTTCACTCCTCATTTTTGTTTATCCAGTTTTGGTGGCGCGAGTATATGAAGAGAAGATACATATGTCAACCCGGAAAAATATAATTTGCTTTACAGGTAACATGAAGTATTTTATAAGTTACCGCAATTTAATGACGAAAAATTTTTGAGCGCATATATTGAGGGGGCTTATGAACAAGAAAAAAGATGTAATGGTCAGCATTGTCATGGGCAGCGATTCGGATTTGTCCATTATGGCCGAAGCTGCCAAAACGCTCGATGAATTCGGCATATCACATGAATTGTTTTTGACTTCCGCCCACCGTTCGCCGGAAAGGACAGCTTCCTTTGCCGAATCGGCCGCGGCACGCGGCGTCAAGGTTATCATCGTCGGCGCGGGAGCGGCAGCTCATCTGGCAGGGGTCATTGCGTCCAAATCGGCGCTGCCTGTTATCGGCGTTCCGATTGACGCCACAGCCCTGCACGGACTCGATGCCCTTCTTTCCACAGTGCAAATGCCCGGCGGCATTCCCGTGGCTACAATGGCCATCGGCAAAGCGGGCGCCAAAAATGCGGCTCTTTTTTCCGTGCGGGTACTGGCGCTGGAAGATAAGAAATTAAGCGCCAAACTTTCCGCCTATATTCAAAAAATGGCGCTGGATGTGGAAAAGAAGCAGGAAAAATTGACAACTTCGTAAAAAAACCGGATGCGGAGTTTATCCTGAGTTTACCGAAGGGTTGCGCTGCACCCCTCGTCGTTGCGACCCTTCGGCGAACTCAGGGCAGGCTCTATACTGATTATTTGTCATGGTGAGCTTGTCGAACCATGCGCGCCTTGCCTGCGGTCTTTCTACAAAGTCGTCTGAAATTCAATAATTATATAACTTCTAACTATACAGGAACTTTTTCATGCCGCAAATCCTCAAAACGGGAGAGAAGATATCCGAAGCAGAAGTGCTGGAGCAGGCAGCGCAAATTCTGGCGGCCGGCGGCATCATTGCCTACCCCACGGAAACTTTTTACGGTCTGGGGGCTGATGCCGCCAACGAAGAAGCCATCAGGAAAATCTTCGCAATCAAAGGCCGGAATTTTCACAATCCGATTTCCGTAATTATCAGCGACGAAAAGAATCTTAATCCGCTCGTGCGCGGGGTTTCGGATAATGCAAAAAAACTGATGACCGCCTTCTGGCCGGGCGCGCTGACGCTTGTTTTTGCCGCAGCAGACCGGGTATCGTTACTGTTAACGGCAGACTCCGGCAAAATCGGCATTCGCCTTTCCGGTCATCAGGCTGCCAGGGAAATTGCCGCCCGTCTCTCTCATCCTGTTACCGCCACCAGCGCCAATCTGTCCGGCGCACCCGAATGTTCGACGGCTGCAGAGGTTGCCGCGCAAATAGGATATGAAATTGATGCCATTGTTGATTGGGGAGAAACCCCGGGCGGCAGGGGCTCCACTATTATTGATACGACAAGCACTCCCCCGGCTGTAATTCGGGAGGGCGCAATAAGCCGCTCCCTGATTGAGCAAAATACCGGCATTATTTTTAAGTAATTTTCCCTCCGCCGCCTTTCCTCAGAAATATATTTTTCGTATTGACTTTAAAGCAAAATTGTATGAAAAATAACCAGCATATTAAAATTTTTATCAGAGTTACTAAAAGACGTCTTTCAATATTTCATATGGGAGGAACTCCATGAAGAAGGCCTTCTTGTTATCATTCTTTACGATTTTTATATTATCAACAATATCGAGTGGTTACTGTCAGGAGAAATATCCTTTGCTGCAGGAAGGAATAAAAGAATACCAGGCGGAAAATTACGAAGAAGCCATTGTTGTTCTGGAGAA
>JAKLDS010000022.1 GCA_022703375.1 Deltaproteobacteria bacterium
GAAGACCAGCCCGCCAATAAAACGCCGTAAACACCCACGGAAGAAATAGCCATTAAATATAGAACGGCAACCGACAGGTCAGCGACAAGAATACCGCCGGAAAAAGGAATAACGGCAAAACATAATGATGTTGCCGCCACCGCAATCATCGGCGCGGCAATAAAGTAAACCTTTTCGGCATGGTTAACCGTCATGTCGTCTTTGAAAAGAAGCTTGATGCCGTCGGCAATCGGCTGAAATAGGCCAAAAGGTCCGACACGGTTGGGCCCCAGGCGAATCTGGAAAAATCCCAGGAATCTCCTTTCCAGCAAAGTCGTATAAGCAATCGCGCTCATGATGGCCGCGAAAATAATTATTATCTTTAAAATCGTCAATTCCACTTTAGCTTTCACCTCCGGCTAAACGAATATTTGCCGGAACAGCCGATACCTGCTCCGAAATCAGCCTGAGCCCTTCGGCGTTTCCCGGGATGTTTTCCACCAGAATATTTCCGGGGCGAACCTGCACAGACAGTTTTGCTATTCCTTTTGCTTCACCATAGGGAGTGCATATATGAACCGAAGCGTCATCGGCAATACCCGCTTTTTCACAGTCATCCGCGTTCATCACGATTTTCAAGCTGCCTTTCAGTTTTTGCATTTCCGGGCTTTGCCGGGAAATGATGCCGTCTCCATAAATGGAGGGAACAGCAGTCATCATAAAGGGAAATTGTTTTCTGTCATATTGCAACCTGGCAGGCGGCAGAAGCGCCGATGATATTATTTCATTTGCCGGGACATTCTTTACGACAGCGGAATTATTTTTCCAGAGGTTCTGTAGCTGGAATAAAATATCCGCGTCTGTCTTAACACCCGGCGGCGGCAGAAGCGCGGCCTTGATGATGTGTTCTTCTCCCCACATGTCAATTATCGAACCCGTTTTTTCCGGCAGGACGGCGGACGGCAAAACAGCGTGGGCGAACTTCGCGCTTCTTGTCAGGTAAGGGCTCTGGTGGATAATCAGTTCCAGTTTGCTAAATAATATTTCAATTTCCTGCGGATTTGCCGAATATTCCAGCGGGTCGTCTCCCAGGAGATATAAAGCCTTGATGTTCCCGTTTTTAATCTTCTGCAAAACATTTTCATTACCGCTGTCGTTGGACGCTTCTGCTTTCCTTGCCGTGAAGAATTCAGCACGGGTAACGGCGCCCCTGCTGTTGACCGATGCGCCAAGCGGAATCACGGTTTTGACAAAATGATGCAGAATGGACGTAAGCCTGACCAATGCGGCGGACCCGCCGAATAATTGCGGAACGACAAGTAGGGTTATTTCCCTGCCGCTATGAATCAGGCTGACCAGTTTGGCAAAAGTGGCGGCAGGCACACCGAATTGGCTGATATCGCAGGACCCATCAGCGCTTTTCCCTTCGAGCGACTGGCAAAATTCCAGAAGAAATTTATCATAATATTCAGGATTAACGTAAATCGGCAAAGTGGCTTTTTCCCAGCAAAAATCCGGCCAGGGTGAAATAACGATAAGTTCGCGTTCTTCTTTTCTGATAAAGCTATTCAGCAGAGTCTTTAATACGGGGTGAAACTCGGCAGCGCCACCGCCCGCAACAATTACAATATCACTTGCCTTTAAATCGGCAAGGCTTCCTATTTTGCAGGAAGCGCCGTGTGTTTCAAGAAGCCCGCTCAGGACTTGCCGGTATCCCGCGGCTGTCTGCGAACCGATCTTTTCGATTCCCAGTTCACTGCGCAGGAAAGCACGATAGGAAAGAGCTTCTTCCGTTGTCAGACAATCGGAGCTTAAAACGGCAATCGATTCCGGGCCGTATTTTTTACTGACATAAGCAAGTTTTTCAGCACAGTAAGACAAGGCGTCCGGCCAGCTCACATCTTTCCTTTGACCATCTGTATTTATCTGCGGCTGAGTTGCCCGCGCTGATTTTTCATAAGCTCTCCAGCCAAAACGGCCGCGCGCGCAGAGATTGCCGATATTGCCATGATCCGACACCGGCGCCGTGACTCTCCTGATTTTACCATTTTGAATGTTGAGGTCAACTGAACAGGCCATTCCGCACTGCGAGCAGACTGCTTCCTGCTTCGCTAATTTCCACACCCGCGTTGTGTTTTTAAATGTATTGTCAGTCAGTGCGCCTACCGGGCAGGTGGAAATACACTGGCCGCAAAAATCGCAATCCAGCGGCCTTTCACCGTCCGTGCCGATAATCGTTTTTATGCCGCGGTTGATAAAATCTATTTCATGACGCCCCTGCAGTTCAGCGCAAATACGCACACAGCGGCCGCAAAGGATACAGCGGTTCATATCTCTCTCGATGAGGGAGGATTCTCTGTCCACTCTTTTATGACGAACTTCCAGTTTGTAAGGCGCGGCGGTAATACCATAGCGGATAACAAGATCCTGCAGGACGCATTCTCCGGCTTTATCACAGACCGGGCAATCCAGCGGATGATTAATCAGAATAAGCTGAAGCTGTTTTTTTACGCTCTTGATAATTTCCGGATTTTCCGTGATAATATCCATTCCTTCACGGGCCGGGGTAAAACAAGCAGGAATCAGTTTTGCCGGTTTTTTTCTTTCCGCGACCATACACAAACGGCAGGCGCCGTAAGGAGTCAGCCTTTCATCATGACAAAGCGTCGGAATAAATGCCCCGGCTTTTTTCGCCGCGGTCAGAATCGTGCTTCCTTTTTTAACTTCCACTTCTCTGTTGTTAATTTTTAATTTTATCATAGCCATCAGTATATTGCTTCAAACTTGCATGCCCGGATACAGGATTTGCATTTCGTGCAGATAATTTTATCAATGACCGGCATTTCCTTTTTCTGCCAGGAAATTGCGCCTGCCGGGCATACTTTGGCGCACAATCCGCATTTCTTACAATTGTCCGCGTTTATTTCAAAATGGATCAAATCGGTGCAAACCAGCGCCGGACAGCGTTTATCGTAGATATGCGCTTCATATTCATGCCGGAAATACCTCAATGTGCTTAAAACGGGATTGGGCGCCGCCTGCCCCAGCCCGCAGTGCGACGTCTTCTGAATGTGGAGGGCAAGCGTTTCCAGTTCATGCAAATCTTCCGGCACTCCGTTACCCATAATTATTTTTTCCAGAATACTCAGAATAACACTTAGGCCGGTCCGGCAGGGAACACATTTGCCGCAGGATTCATCCACTGAAAACTGCGTGAAAAAACGCGCGACATCCACCATGCAATTAGTATCGTCCATAACGACCACACCGCCGGATCCCATCATGGAACCGACATTCTGCAGAGAATCAAATGTAATGGGAATGTCCAGATGCTCCTCCGTTAAGCAGCCGCCGGAAGGCCCGCCCAGCTGCACAGCTTTGAATTTAGCATTGCCTTTTATTCCGCCGCCGATGTCAAAAATCAGACTGCGAACCGTTATTCCCATCGGCACTTCCACCAATCCTACATTACGAACAGCGCCCGACATGGAGAATACTTTTGTGCCGGTGCTTTCCGGCGTTCCGAATGATTTGAACCAATCAGCGCCGCGCCTGATTATCTGCGGAATGTTGGCGAAAGTTTCCACATTGTTGAGACAGGTGGGTTTCTCCCAGAGACCTGCTTCCGCGGAACGGGGAGGCTTGATTCTGGGCATGCCGCGTTTGCCTTCAATCGAAAACATCAGCGCCGTAGATTCACCGCAGACAAAAGCGCCGGCTCCCGGATAAATACCGATATTGAAATTGAAACCCGATTTCATGATATTTCTACCCAGCAGGTTCTTTTTTACAGCATTGTCAATAGCAGTTTGCAGCATCTTAACGGCCAGCGGATATTCGGCGCGCACATAAATATAACCCTGCGGGGCGCCAATGGCATAACCGCAGATGGCCATCCCTTCGATAATGGCATGAGGATCTGATTCCATTAAGCTCCGATCCATGAAAGCGCCCGGATCTCCTTCATCACCGTTGCAAATGACATATTTGGGGTTAGTCTTATATCCCCTGGTTTCTTCCCATTTGAGGCCGGTAGGAAATCCGGCGCCGCCGCGTCCTCGTAAACCGGAAGATTTTATTTCTTTGATGACATCTTCCGGTTCCAGCGCGGTGAGAACTTTATAAAGGGCCATGTATCCGTCATGGGCTATGTACTCCTCGATGTTTTCCGCGTCTATATGACCGCGGTTGCGCATCACCACCAACTCCTGTTTGCTGAAAAATCCCATCTGTTCAATGGGAGGAATCTCCGCATCCCCGCGCAGCGAAATGGAAGGACGATGAGGAGAGTGATAAAGCGCGGCAATATTTGCTATTAGCCATGCTGTAAAATTATGTCCGGGATTTACCTGAGCAACGCGTCCGGAAGGCAGCAGCATAATTGACGGACCCTCCTGGCAGGAAATCAGACAATCCGTTTCCACCAGTTCGACTTTATCGGCCAGCGACAGCTGGTACAGCGCCTTCATCAGCATTGTCCTAACATCAATATCACGCCGGTATGGACATTGCCGGTTGGTGCAGTAGACTATTTTGGTAATATTGGATATCAATTTACTTTCCTGTCAGCCTGTGCTGCGGTTTTTCCAGTCCCTGGCTCATGGCGTAATCAGCTTTCACATGGCCGCCTAAAACGTGGCTGTAAAATATTTCCAGTGCTTTCTTCGCGTCCAGTTTTCCATACTTTACGGAGGGTTTTCCGGGAACATGGACGGTAATCATCGGTTCCATGCTGCAAAATCCGGCACAGCCGGTGCTTCTTATTTTGATATTTTTTGCTTCGAGCTTTTCCATTTCCTTTTCAATAGCGTCAAAAATCTTCTGAGAGCCGGCAGCGATGCCGCATGTTCCCATATGAACATCAACGGTAACAAAACCGCTTTTGGCTTCGCTTTTAACTCTATCCACATACTGTTTTTTAATTTTTATCAGATCCTGACCGGTCATGAAAATTCTCCTTATATTGTTTAAAAATATCTTCGGGCTTATCGGGATCAACCAGACCGAAAGCCTCTTCGCCGATGATAACCAAAGGCGCAAGCCCGCACACACCGGGACAGAGAACCTCTTCCACCGAGTATTCGCCATCGGGTGTTACTTCACCTTCTTTTATTCCCAGATATTCCCTCGTTTTTTTCAAAATTTGACCGGAGCCTTTCATGTAGCAGGCGGTTCCCGTACAAACCTTGACGACATTTTTGCCTTTGGGAGTAGTGGAAAAATAAGAATAGAAAGTAACAACACCGTAAACCTGACTCGGTGGCAGCATCATCTTCCCCGCAATATATCTTTGCAAACTTAGCGGCAGATAGCCGCAGACATCCTGAATTTTTTCCAGAACGATCAGCAGCGAACCTTTT
This sequence comes from Deltaproteobacteria bacterium, assembly GCA_022703375.1. Classification (GTDB taxonomy): domain Bacteria; phylum Desulfobacterota; class Syntrophia; order Syntrophales; family Smithellaceae; genus JAKLDS01. The sequence continues at coordinate 5,340 of JAKLDS010000022.1, forward strand.
ATTTCCTTATGCTGCTCTATGATCGCATCGGTTTTTTGCAGTTGTTCTTCCGTAAATATTTTTTTCAGATCCTTATTCATTATTATTTTCTCCCAATATCAGCGATCCACTTCCGCAAGAACTATATCGATGGAACCGATAATGCCCACCACATCGGAAAGCATCCGTCCTTGCGTCATTCGCGCCAACCCCTGTAAATTGACAAAAGACGGCGGCCTGACTTTGAGCCTAAGCGGCATTACACTGCCATTACTGACGATATAAAAGCCCAGCTCGCCGCGCGGTGCTTCGATGCTGTGGTAAACTTCACCAGTGGGCGCTTTGATTCCTTCCATCACCAGATTAAAATGGCGAATAAGTGACGCAATGTCTTTTTTTGTATCGCTTTTCGGCGGAAAAATCGCCGGCGAATTGAAATCCGCCCATAAACCCTCCGGCAATCCTTCAACAGCCTGTTTAATGATCTTCGCGCTTTCCCTCATTTCCTTTATGCGCACCAGATAGCGGTCAAACACGTCACCCGCACTGCCCTGCGGCACGGCAAAATCAAAATCAGCGTAAGATGAATAAGGCTCTGATTTACGGATATCCCAATTAATTCCCGCCGCCCGGACAAGCGGCCCTGATAATCCCAGGTCAAGATATTCTTCCTGCGGCAGGACACCAATGCCTTTAGTGCGGGACAGCCAGATGGGATTTTCCGAAAGCAGTGTTTCATATTCATCAACCCGCGAGGCGAATTCACTGACGAAGGAACTGACTTTTTGCGGAAACTCGCGGTTAATATCGGATGCCAGGCCGCCAATTCTCATAAAAGACGGCGTCAGGCGGGAACCCGCCACAGCATCAAATATATCAAGAATCTGCTCTCTTTCGCGCAGACAGTAAAAAAGCGGCGTCATCGCGCCCAAATCATGCGCATGCGTTCCCAGCCAGAATAAATGGCTGGCAATGCGCTGCAGTTCTGCCAGAATTACCCGGACATATTGCGCGCGTTTCGGCGCTTCAATTCCCAGCAGTTTTTCAATCGTCAGTACATAGGCAAGGTTATTGCTCATAGCCGCCAGATAATCGAGGCGGTCGGTTAAAACAATAATTTGATGATAAGTGCGGCTTTCAGACAGCTTTTCGATGCCGCGGTGCAGAAAGCCGATATCCGGACGGGCATTGACGACAAATTCACCGTCCAGCTCCAGCACAACGCGCAAAACGCCGTGCGTGCTGGGATGCTGAGGCCCTAAATTGATAATGGTTGTTGTTCTGTCGCCGGCGTTCACTGCTTTCCCTCCAGCGGATAGTCTTTGCGCAGAGGATGACCTGAAAAATCATCCGGCAGAAGAATGCGGCGTAAATCAGGATGATTGGCAAAACGAATGCCCAGCAAATCAAAACACTCCCTTTCGTGCCAGTCGGCGGCCGCCCAGATGGCAGTTACCGAATCAACGTCAGCGCACTCTTCGTTGAGAAAAACTTTAACACGCAAGCGATGGTTCCGGGGGAAGGAATAAAGGTGATAAACAACGCAAAAACGGGGAGTCTGCGGCCAGTAATCAACACCGCATAAATCTGAAAGGTAATTGAAAAAAAGCTGATCCTTCAAAATACGGCAAACAGGCAGGATGTCTTTTTTATCAACATAAATCGTTAACTCACCGCGAAACTCATCAGCATCAGTCATTAAATCGCCTAATTTTTCCCGAAGGAGAGCCAGCTTCATTTGCCCCTCCCCTGTCCGACTAAATTCTGCAGCTTTATCAGTCCATCCAGCAATGCTTCCGGCCTTACCGGACAGCCGGGAATATAAATGTCAACAGGCACAATTTTATCGGCTCCCTGCACCACGGCGTAAGTGTTGAATAAACCACCGGAACATGCGCAGGCACCCATTGCTATAACCCATTTTGGTTCAGGCATCTGTTCATAAAGCCGCCGCACGGCCGGCGCCATTTTTTTCGTTATGGTGCCGGCAACAATCATCACATCAGCCTGCCTGGGTGATGCGCGAAATATTTCCATGCCGAAGCGGGAAATATCATAGCGGGCGGCGGCAGCGGAAATCATTTCAATCGCGCAGCAGGCCAGGCCAAAAGTCATGGGCCAGAGAGAATTTTTCTGCGCCCATCTGATTAAAGGATCAATTTTTGCGAGCAGCACGGGTAATTCATTATGAGAAGTTTTTATTCCCATTGCAAATCTCCCTTATGCCAGGCGTAAAGAAGTGGAATAAATAATATTGCAATAAAAACAATTATTTCGATCAGGCCGAAAACCCCTGTTTGTTCGGCCGAAACCGCCCACAAATAAATAAAGATGGTTTCCACATCGAAAATAACAAAGATAAGCGCTATCTTATAAAATTTGACAGAGACAAGCCCCTGCTCCTGCTCGATAGGATCCATCCCGCATTCGTAAGGCACCGATTTTTCAGGTGTCATTGGCTTTCTGCCAATAAAATACGAAAGTAAAGGCACACCGATGGCTACACAGAAAACGAGGACGGCAAAGATTATCAAGGCTAATGTAGTTGTCATTAAATTGATTCAAATCTCCTAAACTCTGCAAAATGCTGTTTTTGTTATTAGGCAAAATGAATGCCGACAAACAGAGAAAAACCATCATAATATCATTTATGGCGATTAAGTAATTAATATTATAGCAATATATATTTATTGCCGTTTATTATGATAGCAATTATTCCCTTTCCCGAAACTATTTTCTCTTATTTTTATTTCAAAATGAAATCATTAATGTTATTCTGAAAATAAAAATATTATTTCAATTAAATCAAAATTATTTGTTGCTAAAGAAGCTTTTGATGATTAAAATGAAATTTCATTTTGAAAAGCAGCTATTTCCTGGATAGGATAAAACTATTTTGAAAAAAATATTGATAATCGACATTGATAAAACGGCAAGAACTCAACTTAAAGCTCATTTAATCGAAGAAGGTTACCTGGTAAACGACACGGAAACTGAATCAGCCGGCATTGAATTGTTAAAAGAAAGCCGATATGACGTTGTCATCAGCGACCTGTGTACCAACCAGTGCGGCTGTGTCGGGATTATGAAATGGATTTCTGAAAACGCTCCGGCAACAAAAGTAATTATTGTCACATCTTACGCATCTGTCGATTGCATTGTCCAAACCATGAAAATGGGTGCTTTCAATTATATGCTGAAGCCTGTTTCCGCGGCGGAAATCGCCCAGGTAATTGAAAACGCTTTAAAACTGGATGAAGAATTTGTCTGTTTAAAAAATGTCAGCCTTTCCAGCGGTTTTGACGATATAATCGGCGTTTCCGACAGCATTAAGCAAACAATTCAAACAGCGCTGAAAGTTGCTGAAATAGACAGCAATATTTTGATTATGGGGGAAAGCGGAACGGGCAAAGAACTCGTAGCGGAAGCAATCCATAACAACTCGCAAAACAGAAAGGATTTCCCTTATGTTGCCGTAAACTGTGCGGCCATTCCCGACAGTATTTTAGAAAGCGAACTTTTCGGTTATGTCAAAGGAGCTTTTACCGGCGCCGGACGTGATAAGAAAGGGCTTTTTGAAGTGGCGGACCGCGGCACTATTTTTATGGATGAAATCGGCGACACGTCAGCGCAATTTCAATCAAAACTCCTGCGGGTTATCGAAGCCAAAGAAATTCGCCGCGTCGGCGATACGCAGGCAAAACAAGTTGATGTTCGTATTATTGCCGCCACTAATAAAGACATTGCCAAAATGGCCGCCGCCGGCTCTTTTCGCGCCGATTTATTCTACCGCCTCAGCGTTGTTGACATCAACATTGCGCCTCTGCGGGAAAGAAAAGAGGACATCAGGCCGTTAATTGATTTTTTTCTTAATGAATCAGCAAAGCGGCTGGGGAAAAATATTACAGGAGTTTCCGAAGATGCGATTCGCATACTGTATGTATATGACTGGCCGGGCAACGTGCGTGAATTGAAAAACAGTATTGAAAGGGCGGTGGCTCTTTCCGAGCACAGCACGCTTCATGCTGAAGATTTTCCGCTTGCTTACGATTATTTCAACCGTCTCGGTTTGGATACCGAAAAGCGGGAAGCGGAAAGCGAACGGGATATTGTGACGCTCAAAGAAATAGAAACAAAACACGTCTTGAAAGCGCTGGAAAAATACGGCAGCGACCACAAGCTTATCGCAAAAAAACTCGGCATCGGGTACACTACTCTGTGGCGCAAAATAAAAGAAATAGAAAACGGCGCTTAAGAAAAATAAGGACATTATTGATACTTCCGAACTATCTAATAAAATCCGCCGCCCGGTTTTTTTTAACGCCGATAATAACCCAGGAGCATTGCTGTCACATCGCAACTAATCAAAGGCCCCGACATGTTGCCATTGAACGCGTAAATCTGATGACCGGTATTCCTGGACAGGACAAAGGGTATAAGATTCTGGAAGATTGGTTATTGCTTCATGAAGGTATCCCCACAATCAACTTGTCAGAGGAATCAACATCGTGCCTGAAACAGGCAATTCATTACCTTATAATAACTTGACCACCGGTATGTTTTCCATTATAAGCGCTTGTCATTCAATCTAAAGAATTTATTACGGAGGAAAATATGAGAATAATATTATTAGGAGCGCCGGGAGCAGGGAAGGGCACGGTGGCCAAGCTGTTAACTGAATTTGACGGATCAGTCCAGATTTCCACGGGAGACATTTTGCGTTCTGCGGTGAAAGAAGGTTCAGAACTGGGAAAGAAGGCCAAAGAATATATGGACAAGGGCGATCTGGTTCCCGACTCATTGATTATGCAGATTATGGAAAAGCGCCTGCAGGAGCCGGATTGTCAAAAAGGATTTATCCTCGATGGTTTTCCGCGCACTATTCCGCAGGCGGAAGAATTAAAGACACTGCTGGCCAAACTGAAAATCAAAATGGATTTTGTCGCCAATCTGGATGTGCCGCGCGATGTCATTTTGGACAGGCTCACCACCAGAAGGACCTGCTCCAATCCTTCCTGTCAGGAAATCTATAATGTAAAAAGCAACCCGCCGGCCGCCGGTGACAAATGCAAGAAGTGCGGCAGTCCCGTTGTCCAGCGCGCTGATGAAACGGAAGAAGCAATCAGCAACAGACTGGAGACATACAATAATAAAACAGCGCCGCTGATCGGCTTTTACGAAAAAGAAGGATTGCTGAAGAACTTCCTTTCGCTCAGTTCGAAAGATACAGTTGCCGAAATCAAGAAAGCGCTCAAAAGTTAAATTGAAGATTGTAATGAAAATTATTGACGACTTCGGAAAATGCTCCAGAGGCAAGGCGCGCATGGTTCGACAAGCTCACCATGACAGTAAAGCGATGTCACCCTGAGTCTGTCGAAGGGCGCAACGACGAGGGATGCAGCGTAACGAAGCATATGGACTTTTAACGAGGTCGTTATGATTGATTATGAAAAAGAGCTTAACCCTGAACAATACCGTGTTGTAATGGAAGAAGGCGGGCCGCTGCTTGTTCTGGCCGGAGCAGGCAGCGGCAAGACCCGTACGTTAACCTACCGCGTCGCCCGTTTACTGGAAAGCGGAGTTGCCCCGGAAAAAATTCTGCTCGCGACATTCACCAACAAGGCTGCCCGTTCCATGCTCAGCCGTGTCGAGGGATTGCTTAATTACTACACGGGAAAAATCATGGGCGGCACGTTTCATCACATCGCCCATCTGCTCCTGCGGAGCCATGCCTTTCTGCTCGGTTATCAGAACAATTTTTCCATTCTGGACAGCGAAGATTCGCGTCAGGTTATTGCCACCTGCATGGCGGAGCTGAAAATTGATCCCAAAGTTACCAAATTCCCCAAAAGCAACGTGCTGGCGGAAATCATGGGACTGGCGATAAATACCCAGAGCACGCTCGAAGATATTCTCTATGCCCGCTATCCTTTCTTCACGCATCTGATTAATGAAATCAATCAAATCGGTTGCGTCTACGTGCAAAAGAAGCAGGATCTCAATGTGATGGATTTTGATGATCTGCTCAACAACTGCCGCCGGCTGCTCAAGGAATACCCGGAAATATTAAAAAGGCTGGCCGCAAGATTTGAACATGTTCTGGTTGATGAGTATCAGGATACCAATATTATTCAGGCTGATATTGTTGATTTGCTGGCCTCGGAACATCGCAATTTGATGGTCGTGGGTGATGATTCGCAAAGCATTTATTCCTTTCGCGGCGCCAATTTCAGCAATATCATCAATTTTCCCAATCGTTATCCGGATTGTAAAATCTTCAAGCTGGAAACCAACTATCGCAGCACGCCGGAAATACTCCATCTGGCGAATTTGAGCATCACCAATAATGAAAAACAATTTCCCAAAGAATTGCGGGCGGTGCGTGAAAAGGGAATGCGGCCGGTGCTGGTTTCCGCCCAGGATGTGGTCAAACAGGCGGATTTTGTGGCGCAGCGCGTAAGCGAACTTGGCCGTACCGGAGTGCCGCTCAAAGAAATAGCCGTTTTGTACCGTGCCCATTATCATTCCATGGAACTGCAGATGGAAATGGTCAGGCGCGATATTCCCTTTGATATTCGTTCGGGAATCCGGTTTTTTGAACAGGCGCATATTAAAGACGTTACCTCTTACATGCGGATTCTGGTCAATCCCGGCGATGAACTGGCGTGGCGCAGAATGTTGCTGATGTATCCCAAAATAGGGAAGGTCACGGTGGATAAACTCTGGAAATATCTGGCGGGGCAGGGCAATCAGCTGGCCGCTTTTCTGCAGGATGAATTTATCAAAATTACGCCCAAACAGGGAAAACCCGGCATGGAAGAGTGCCGTAAGGTTGTCCAGACACTGCTGGAATTGCCGCCGCAGGAACGGATTCCCTCCCGGATAATTGATACATTATTAAACAAAAGCGATTACCGCACCTATTTGCAGGATAGCTATTCGGATGCCTCGGCGCGCGAGGAAGATTTGATTCAACTGGGAAATTTTTCCGCTAAATTTGCGACAATGGAAGAATTTTTAAATGAGCTGGCCCTGCTTACGAACTTATCCAAAGAAGAAGTTGCAGACCACGAGAAAGAAGACAGGGTTATTTTAAGCACCATCCATCAGGCCAAAGGACTGGAATGGTCTTATGTATTCCTGATTTGGTGCGCCGACGGCATGATTCCGCTGCAGCGGGCGCTCCAAGAGCCCGGCGGCGAGGAAGAAGAAAGAAGACTGTTTTATGTAGCCGTGACCCGCGCCAAGGATCAGCTTTATCTCTCGTCGCCCGCGCTTGATTACACACGCTCCTCGGGAACTCTGACGCTTTCCCCTTCGCGGTTCATCCGGGAAATCGCCCCTCTTTCCGCGCAGGATGAAAGACGGGCGTTTGAGCAATGGACGCTGTTTGACTAGTGAGGTGAATTACAGTTCAAAAAGCTGGAAGCAAATACCAAAGAAAATAATTCAAACAATGTCTCCGAAAAAAAAGTTGCTTTTTTCGTTAATAAAATTAATAATCGACTCAGAAAGTGCCTCAACTACCAGACTCCCCATGAGGTCTTTTCTTTAGCTAAATGTGGTGCACTTTGAACTGGAATTCAACAAAAGTTGCAAGATAATATTAAGAAGATAAAATATATTTTCAGTAAGAAAGGAGTAAAATAATGAAACTAGTTCTTGGTTACAATGGTTCCGATTCTTCGAAAAAAGCTCTCGCGCTGGTGCAAAAATATGCCAAAGAATTTAACGCTGAAGTCCACATTTTAACTTCTCTCATTTCAGAACAAGTAGAACAGAGAGTACGTGCACCTATATCGTTGGCAACCACTAATGACTTGAAACAATTGAGAAAAAATTATGGCGAAGAATCTGATATCGCCAAGGAAGCGGAATCACAACTTGAATCTGCGCAAAAAATATTGGCAAACGAAGGAATAAGTTGTGAAACGCATTTGTTTATTCAGGGATTGGAACCGGGCGAGGATATAGTTGATTTCGCAAAAAAGATAGGCGCTGATTTCATAGTGGTGGGAATTGGCAGAACATCACGTGTCGGCAAGATGTTTTTTGGTTCCAATGCTCAATATGTTATATTGGAGGCCTCCTGTCCTGTAATTACAGTTAAATAATGGATTATCCGGGGAGACAACAAATAATTCAACACCTTTTCTTTCTTCCCGGTTTCGCTCGTCGCAGTAAGCGTTCTGTCCGGCCTTCCATTACAGTGATAAAATCGGGAAACAATGGGGGACGCGGAAGGTGTCTCTAGCCCCCTCAGCTGTGCCCGGCCTGCGCCGGACTTCGCTTCGGGGATAAGTGAGACTAACAAATTCCGCTGCGCTATGCTTCTGTAGAAGGTGTCTCTAATCCCTATTCGCTTCGCTCACGGGATAAGAAAAACTAACACATTTCAGGTCGCTTCGTTCCCGAAATGTGAGTTTTTCTAATGTCGGCCGTGCGGAGCCTTGCTTTTCGCTTCTTCGTATTCGGCGCGCAGGGCAATGCTGTCCGTATCATCCATTTCTTCCGCTCTTTTTACCCAGTCTTCAAATTTAATATCCACGCCGAAAACGCCGATCATTTCATCCTTGTCATTGTCAATCGGCGATGAAACGGTAAAGCACAGGACTCCCGTCATCTTGGAGATATAAAAATCGGTGACATGAATTTTGCCGGTCTGCAGAGGCACGAGAAACCATTCGCGGTCCGATTGATCGGTGCCGATGCCGTAATTTTCATATTTGGCGCGGTCCACAATATTGGTGATGTTTTTTGTGGTTTTCTTGCCGTTCATGTCAACTACGTAGGCAAACTGAACGGAAGGATGCTCGTCCACGAATTTTTGCATTACCGGTTCCTGAATCTTGGGCTTCATCGTTTTCATCTTGGCGTTTTCCACAAGCTGGCTGACCGCCGCTACTGCCGCTTCTTCCGCTTTGAACTTTATCTTTTCCAACTGCGACATAAAGAGTTCCGGCAGGAAGGTGCGCGCTTTTTTCTCCAATTCGTCCGGCGAAATGCTGGTCTGACGGCCGCCGTCGTATTGTTCGGCTACCCATTTGTTGATTTTGGAAATTCCCGGATGCCTTTTATCCACAGCGCTGTCGCCTTTGAGGTTGAAACGCTGGTTAATCCAGAAGGCGATGCCCGCGTTGCCGGATTTATCGGTAACCATAGTTACGATGGGGCGTTTCAGAATTTTATTGGTATCGAAAATATTATAAATTTCCTCACATTTGATGAGGCCGTCGGCATGAACGCCGGCGCGGGTGACGTTGAATTCCGAGCCGATAAACGGATAATTATGCGGTATCTTGACGCCGATTTCCTTCTCAAAATAATTAGCAATATCCGTAATAACTGTCGTATCAATGCCGTCGTTGTTCCCCTTGAACGCAATATATTCCAGAATCAGGCCTTCAATGGGCGGATTGCCCGTCCTTTCGCCCAGACCCAGCAAAGTGGAATTGGCGGCGCTGCAGCCGTAAAGCCAGGCGGTAGTCGCGTTAATCATAGCCTTGTGAAAATCATTATGCCCGTGCCACTCCAGCAGATGGCCTGGAACACCGGCGTCTTCGATGAAAGAGCGGACAAGCTTATCCACGCTGCGGGGCAGAGCCGCGCCCGGATAGGTGACGCCGTAGCCCATCGTATCACAAAGGCGGATTTTAATATCAACGCCACTCTCTTCGCGCAGTTTCATCAGTTCGATGGCAAAGGGAATGCAAAAGCCGTAAATATCGGCGCGGGTAACGTCTTCAAAATGGCAGCGGGGAATGATGCCTAAATCCAGCACCGATTTGACAATTCCCAGATAACTGTCCATCGCCTGGCTGCGTTTTTTATTGAGTTTAAGGAAAATGTGATAATCGGATACCGATGTCAGCAGGCCTGTTTCCTTTAAACCGGCATCCTTGACCAGCTTGACATCCTCTTTGGCCGCGCGAATCCAGGCCGTCATTTCCGGATATCTCAAGCCAAGTTTCAGGCATTCGGCGACAGCCTCCTTGTCTTTTTTGCTGTAAAGAAAAAATTCCGTCTGGCGGATTACGCCATTGGGACCGCCCAGTTTGCTGAGCAATTTATATACCTCGACAATCTGCTCCACTGTATAGGGAGGCCTTGATTGCTGGCCATCGCGGAAAGTTGTGTCGGTGATGAAGATTTCCTCCGCCGGCGCCACCGGAATGAGTTTATGGTCAAAAACGATTCTGCTTACTTCGTCATACGGGAAAATGTCTTTGAGCAGATTCGGCTCATTAATTTCTTTGAGCTCATATTTCCAGAATTTATTATGCTGCTGGTCGAGCAGCTTCTTTTCCTTGTTCCATTTTACCATTTTATTTTCTCCATTTAATTATGTTACGATTTTCAAAGAAAGTTCCATTAACTGTTCAATGCTGACTGGCGAAGGCGCATCCGAAAGGAGGCACGCCGCTTTCTGCGTTTTGGGGAAGGCAATGACGTCACGAATAGATTCGGCATGCGTCATAATCATCGTTAATCTGTCCAGTCCGAAAGCCAGGCCGCCGTGGGGTGGCGCGCCGTATTCCAGAGCGTCGAGCAGGAAGCCGAATTTGGTGCGGGCATCTTCATCCGATAAGCCCAGAGCGGCGAAAACCTGCGCCTGCACATCTTTGCGGTGGATACGAATACTGCCGCCGCCGATTTCCGAGCCATTCAACACGAGGTCATAAGCGCGTGCCCGGACCTTTCCCGGATCGCTTTTGAGCTTCGGCAAATCCTCCAGAAACGGTGAGGTGAACGGATGATGCGTCGAAACAAAACGCTTTTCCGAATCGGAGTATTCCATGAGCGGAAATTCCGTAATCCAGGTGAAAGCCAGCGCTTCCGGATCAATCAAATTGAGCTTCTTCGCCAGATGCAATCTTAAATTGCCCAGCGAATCATTAACGACGTGGGGCGTATCGGCGACAAAGAAGATAATATCGCCTTCTTTGGCGCTCAGTGCTTTCGCTATTTGTTCCACTTCCGCGGGCTGGAAAAATTTATAAATCGGCGATGTCCAGTCGGCGGCGTTGACTTTTGCCCAGGCCAGCCCCTTGGCGCCGTAGACGGCGACGAAATCACTTAACCCGTCCAGGTCTTTGCGCGAGAGGATTGCCGCCTGCTCGGCTTTAATTGCCTTGATAACGCCGCCGGAAGCGGCGACTTCCTGAAATAATTTAAAACCAGAGTTTTTGACAATTTCGGTCAAATCCGTAAGCTCCATGCCGAAACGCAAGTCGGGATTATCCTTGCCGTAGCGGCTGATGGCGTCGTGATAGGTGAGACGCGGCAGCGGCAGTGCGATTTCGCGCCCCAGACATTTTTTAAATATCGCCGCCATCAGACCTTCCATCATCTGCATGATATCTTCTTCTGTGATAAAGGACATTTCGACGTCAATCTGGGTGAATTCCGGTTGGCGGTCGGCGCGCAAATCTTCATCGCGGAAGCATTTGACAATCTGATAATAGCGGTCGAAGCCGGAAACCATCAAAAGCTGCTTGAATATCTGCGGCGATTGCGGCAGTGCGTAAAATGACCCCTGAGAAATGCGGCTGGGGACAAGATAATCGCGCGCACCTTCCGGCGTGCTCTTGGTCAGAAAAGGCGTTTCCACTTCGATGAAGCCGTTTTCAGCAAAATAATTACGGGTGGCTGCTGCAATTTTACTGCGCAAAAATAAATTTCTCTGCAGAGCGGGGCGGCGCAAATCGAGATAGCGGTATTTCAGGCGAATGTTTTCATTGGTCTCTTCCTCATCAAAGGAAAAAGGCGGCGTTTTCGATTCATTCATGATTTCCAGCTCGGAAGTGATAACTTCAATCTCGCCGGTTTTTAAATCAGGATTGGTCATGCCTTCCGGCCTGATGCGGACAGTTCCCTTGATTGCCAGGACAAATTCGCTGCGGATTTTATGCGCCTGTCCGTGAACGGATTCCCCGGCATCGGGATTGAAAACCACCTGCACGATGCCTGACCGATCCCGCAAATCAACAAAAATGACGCCGCCGTGGTCACGCCGGCGTTGTGCCCAGCCCATCAGAATTACTTCCCTGCCTGCATCGGAAGACCGCAAATCTCCGCAGTAATGCGTTCTTTTATTTTTTGTTAAAAAATCAGCCACAAACCTATTTACCTCTCTTTTTGATGTTATATCGTTTTGCATTCAACGCCTGCCGTTGTTGGCATCGTCGTCAGCTTCCTCAACGTATTTTTATATACGCCTGCGGAGTCACCTCCTAGCCGTCGCGGCATTCATTTGAATTCAAAATGATACTAATTAATTTTTCTTGCAGGTTGTCCAGCGACAATGCCTGCTGATCTTTCGTTTTCATGTTGCGCAGCTGCGCCTGTTTTTCATCAATTTCCTTATCGCCCAAAATCAGAGTAAAGGAACTGTTCAATTTGTCGGCGCGTTTCATCTGACTCTTCAGGCTTTTGTTGCCGTAATCCGTTTCTGCGGAAATTCCCGCCCGGCGCAATTCATTGGTCAGGCTAAAGCCGGTTTTTTGAGCTCTGTCTCCCAACGCGGCGATGAATATATCAGTTTGATATTTTGCCTGCTCCGCTTGCGGCAGCGAGGCCAGAAGCCTTTCCAGGCCGACGGCAAAGCCGATGCCGGTGACTTCAGGACCGCCCAGGAAACTAACCAGGCCGTCATAACGGCCGCCGCCCGCCACGGCGTTTTGCGCACCCAGCGCGCCCGACTTAACTTCAAAAGCCGTTCGCGTATAGTAATCAAGGCCGCGCACCATCATTGGATTAACGCTGCAGGGCACCTTTAAATCGGCCAGATATGATTTAACGGCTGTAAAATGATTCTGGCAGCTGCCACACAGATAAGCAAGAATCTGCGGAGCCTTGGCAATAATCGAACCGCAGTTTTCCACCTTGCAGTCGAAAACCCGCAGCGGATTGGTATTCATTCTCCTCTGGCAATCTGGGCAAAGAGCATTTTGCACGTCTTTCAGGTAAGCTACAACAGCCTCGGAAAATTTTGGCCGGCAAGCCTTACAGCCCAGCGAATTGATTTCCACTGCCAGTTGCGTGAGGCCGGCTCTGTGGAGAAAATGAAACAGCATAAAGATGACTTCCGCATCGGTCTGCGGCTGTTCATCGCCGAACACTTCCGCATCCAGCTGATGAAACTGGCGGAAACGGCCTTTCTGCGGGCGTTCGCGGCGGAACATCGGCCCTATCGTATAAAGCTTGGCTATCGGGTTTTCCGACAACATATTGTGCTCGATATAGGCGCGGATAACGGAGGCAGTGGCTTCCGGACGCAAAGTCAGCAATTCATCGTCGCGGTCGCGAAAGGTGTACATTTCCTTTTCGACGATATCGGTTGTTTCTCCGATACTGCGCTTGAATAATTCGGTTTTTTCCATAATCGGCACGCGGATTTCCCGAAAACCGAAACAGGCAAAAACATCCCGGGCAATGGATTCGATCCGCCGCCAGGCGGGAGAATCATCCGGCAGTATATCCTTGAAACCCTTGATTAATGTTATCTTTTTCATAATAATTTCTTCGTAAAAAATAAGAAAGCTTGATTAACACACTTAAAAAAGCTTGGCAATATAAATGTAGCGTAGGGATGGAGACTGCGGGATGAAGCCTGAATTATCCGGTTTGCCGCCCATGTTTTAAATTCCCGCGGCATCCGGCATATTCAAAGTTCTGTTCGAGCTTTACCTGCCAGGCCGGCCGGTAAGGGAAAAAATAAAAAAACTGTAAATGGTCTATGGAAAGTCCCTGTAATTAGTCCCACCTGCCATTTGGCCGATAGTCACATTATAATTCCGGGGGGCACAGACGCAATCAAATCCGTACCCCCGGTTATTCATTACATTTCGATTAGTTTCCTGATTTGATATTAATCAGAAACCTTCAACGTTTGCCGGCGCTGAAACGCGGCCTTTTATTGTGAAATCCACAACATCGTTGCAAAATTCCACAGGATTATCCGTATGCGGGAAATGACCGACATTCGGATAGACTTTGACAATGGGTGGCTTGCCTTCGGCCTTTAACCCGTCATAGAATGGTTTAATAATCTCTTTTTTCAAATCGGACAGACCACTCAGAAATTTAACAGGGATAAACGGATCGACTGCGCCAAAAATCAGCAAGACAGGAGCCTTGATGTATTTTGCGCGTTTTGTAATGCTGTTGGTATCCTCCTTGCGTATTTCCACGCCTAGCGTGTAGATATCATGAACATAAGTAATAATGTAATTGTCATATTCTTTCTTGTTTCCCGTTATCATCTTTACACGAACCTGGGTGACAAAATCAGCATAGGTATCTTCTTTCTTAAAGTAACCGGAGGCTATTGATTTAATTTCTCCTGTTTTGGGATCCCTGGCTTTATAGTAGTTCCATAGCTGAATATATTCCGCTGTCTTATTATATTCAGCGGCAAGCGTACTGCCATGTATTTTCTTCCATGTGTCGAAATCTTTCTCATAAGAAGGGGAAAAGTACGGCACGTCAATTATTTTGTCCTTGCTTACCGGTATTTTTATGATCGCCGGATACTCTTCCAGTCCACCGGGGCTTTCCAGAATAATTTTTTCTACTGTATCGGGATACCGGAGGGCATATCCTAAAACCCATTGGCCGCCCAGAGAATGCCCCAGATATGTCGCTTTTTTAACACCCAGTTGATTGACAATCACATCATGGATAGCCTCCCGTGTATCCTCCAATGTCCTGGTCAGTGGTTTATCAATGTTGCCGGGTATTGATTTGCCGTAGTGGGGAATATCCGGCACGATAACGCGTAGGCCGCTGTCGGCCGCTGCCTTGATTACAGCGCCAAAGTACCCGCCGAAAGCGCCTTTGCCATGGATAAGCACCAGCGTTCGGGGATTGGCTTCCTTGCCGGTATAGACATCCATATAGCCAATTTCCCATTCAACACCCCTGCTGTCTTTTGCCCTGGCATATTTGACCGGATAAGGATATTGCACCTGATCCTTCCAGAAGCTCTTTGCTGTGTCCCCTTGTTCCACCTTCCATGGCATGATATCTGATGATTGATTAGCCGGCGTCTTGATTGCGCAGCAGCTTAAAAGACTTAACGAAAAAACAAGAACAACAGACAGGTAAAGGTATTTCTTAAAATTTTTCATAATTCATTCCTCCTTTTTTCATGACTTGGGTAATATCTCAAGGAAGCTTCTTTGCCATCATTAACATGGCTGCTTCGTCGGCTGAATAGCAGGATGACCCGCCGGAAAAATAAAAAATATTAAACAGGATAAATCATCTTGAACAACGGCGTATTTAACTGCGTTATCCGGTCAGGTTAGGGAAATCTTCCTTCCAGCCTTGGGTATTTTTACCATTGATGACCGGGAAAATCCATTGTCTTTTTGGTCATTCTTTCTTGACAAGGAGAAAAGACTATAATAGCGCAACACTTACCATGGTTTGTTAGAAAACGGCGCCAAAGAGAGGCGATGTTTCCTAAAGGAGGGGCTTTATGAAGAAACGAGGTATTTGGAGCGATTTTTTTCATTTTATATCATCTTCCGCGGCTGTTTTGTCTGGCGGGAGGGGAAATGGTGAAGCTGATGGCGCCGATTCTATTGCAACTGCGGGTGCAGGAAGGATAACAATTGATGGTGTTGCAGCTGGAGACCCGGCAGAAAGCATTTATGTCCGCCGGGCAGGTCATGGCGCAAAAACTATTGTCTTAATTCCCGGCAATAACACGTCCGGGATGGTTTTCGAGCCAATGCTGGATCATTTCAGATCAATTGCTGCTTTGGCTGAAGCCTATACTGTTTATACATTTGATTATAGAGGCAGCGGCCGCTCAAGCTACAATAAAAAAATATCAGCTCTTAAAGATTTCGCTCTGGATTTTGAAAAAGTCATGAGCAAAATAACTGATTTTCCAAACTCCGGCGTGACCATTGTAGGCTATTCAATGGGATTTGGTGTAGCCCAGGAAATGGTGATTGCTAATCCCGGCCGTTATTCTGATATTGTCAGTCTGGCAGGCATTGGTACGCGCGGTGTGCGTGTCGGCTTTGCCGCCGCTCAAGCTGGCACTGACTCTGCCGGTCAGGTGTGGTCAGAGGGAGATTGGGTAACCGTTACAAATGATACTAATGGCGTAACAGCGACAGGATTTCATCAAAGATCCTGGCAGGGTGAAAACAGAACTTATGCTAATGTTGAATTTACCTGGGACCTGATTGTTTTTCAGGATATTTTGCAATATGACATAGCTGCCTTTAACGTCAAAGCTCCTGCTTTTAAGAGCAGTCAAAACTATAAAAATGCCCTGCTTGACGTTTTGACCATTCAATATATGCCGGAGTCTTTGTACTATTCCCATAAGTTTAATGTTGCGCAAGCCGATTGCAGTCATACCAACGCCGATGGCGCGATTGTTACAATTAAGGGAGATGGGCGGCTGAGCACGATTTTTACGGGTAAAAATGTCATGCTGGTAAAGGCGACTGCAGACCTTGCCGCCTGGCGCGGGGATCAGGTTATCCATGACAACTATACGGCAACGACAAAATATGACTTGCGGGAGGCCGGCGCAAAAGTTAACGCCGTTATGATTGGCGCAAATCAAGGATATGATCATGGATTCCCCATCTCTCATCCGCTGGAAACTATCAGGTTAATAGACACCTTCCTGAAGGGAACGCTTTGTGCGGCAACTGCCGCAACGGCATTGGAGGGCGCTGCAATCAATTATTACCCCGATTCGGAAAAAATATGGGAGACTAATATTTTTACCGGATTTTAGGCCGGGTGCATTGTTGCACAATCTGTAAAAACAGGGCAGACAAAGTCTTTTCTCATCTGATTTTTTTAAGGTGGCTATCTGTTTTTGCTGTGGCTTGCGGCGGATATTTTTTTACCGTCGGTTGTAAAAGTTACCGCTCCATCTTCATCGGTGCGGTAAAGTTTAATCCCTGCCGCGTGATAGCGCTCCAGCACTGCCGGATGGGGGTGGCGAAAAACATTGCCTTTGCCCGCGCTGACTGCAGCATAACGCGCACCGACTGCGGTAAGAAACTCCGCACTGCTGGAATGAAATGAGCCGTGATGAGGTACGAAAAGCACGATAGAATTAATATCTCTGCCGGATTTGAGAATTGCCCTTTCCACTGTTGCCGATATGTCGCCGGTGAAGAGGAAGCTCGTCTTACCGTATTTAATTTTCATAACCAGCGAGGCGTCATTAACTGCGTCATGTGTATAAAGAGAGCTGTCACGTTGCGGTGTCTTTTCCGGCCACAATATTTGAATTGCCGCGCCGCCGATGGTTTTCGCAGGTGATACCGCCGTTAGAATTTCCGTTTTAATTTTCCGCCGTGCAATTATCTCGCTTAATTGATTATAGCGTTCATCTTCCAGCGCCGTCTGGCCGTTATGCCAGAATTCCCGGACATTAAAATTGTCTAAAATGTAAATCAGCCCCTGATAGTGGTCGGGGTGAGGATGTGTTAGAACAACAATGTCAACGGCGCTTATTCTTTCGGAATAGAGAAAAGGAGCAATGACCATCTTGCCCATATCAAATGTGCTCTCGGCAATGCCGCCGCCGTCAATCAGCATTTTTTGGCCGCCGGGGAAACGGATTAAATTAGCAGAGCCCTGCCCGACGTCAATGGCTGTCAGGCGCAGGTTAGATGAGAATCTTTCTGTTACATAAAGAAATACCTTGTTGACGGCAAAAAGAAGGATGATTAATATCAGACAATATCGCAATGCCTTTTTGTGGCGCAGAAAAAAATTATTTTTGCCTTTCTCTGACTGATAAGTTTCCGGCAAGCGGATAAGCAGAAATAAAAAAAAGTAATACATGACTATTTCATAGACGGCCGGCCTCGTCAGCGTGAAATAGGAATAGGGAAGGGATGCGAGCTCGTTGATTACTGCCACGGATACGCTGACAAAAGACGCCGACAATTTTATCAGGAAACCGGCGAGAGGCGCGGCAATCAGCGAAAGCGGCAATGACAGCATGGCCAGACAAAGAGCCATAACTCCCATGAGGGGGATGACTATTGAATTGGCAAGCAGAGTTACAGCGGAAAAAATGTGAAAATGGTAAACAATCAAGGGAAGTGTTCCCGCCGTCGCGGCAAGACTGACAATGATTAAAAGATATAAATAGCGAAAAATCTTTTGTAACCATAAGGGACGGTTGCGCAGAAAACTAAAATCAGCCCGGTCGAGGCGGGGAGTGATGTAAAGAATTGCCAGCACGGCTGTGAAGGAAAGCTGGAATGAAATATCGAAAAGAGCATCCGGCGCAAAAGAGAGGATAAGCAAAGCCGCCAGGATAAGCGAATTATAATAATCTCTTTGCCTGTTGAATAACAGCGCGCCTAAAAAAATCAGCGCCATTAAAGTGGCGCGGATAACTGTAACGCCCATTCCGGCAAGGAGCGCATAAATAATAATCAGCAGAAAGGCGGCTCCCGTGGACAGCTTGAATATATTGAATCTTAGTAAAAGATATTCGGATGACTTCAAAAGTAAGTTAAAGAAAAGGAATGCCGCGGCGGCTACCATGCCAATGTGCAGGCCGGAAATAGCGAGAAGATGGGAAGTGCCCGTCCTGGCGAAATTGTCTTTAACGGCGGAGGGGATTTCACTTTTCATTCCCAGCGTCATGGCTATGATGATTTCCGCTGCGGGGGATGGCGTGTATTGTTTAACCATACGCCTTAGCCCCATCCGGAAAGTTTCCAGCCTGGCCTGGAAAGGATTGGCTGTGTTTTTACGCAGCAGGACTATGCGCGAATTATCGGCAATATGAGCTGTGGCGGTAATTCCCCGCAGCCGTAAATATCGCTCATAATCAAATCCTCCCGGATTTTTGAAACTATGATTTTTTTTCAGGATTGCCTGAAAGCGGATTAAATCGCCGTATTCGAAGATTAAATCCGGCGGCAGCACAAGCCGGATATTGCCCTCTGCGGGTACGTATTGCCGTTTCTGATTGATAATTCTGATGCATTTTACGGTTAAGGAATTCCTGTCGGGATAAAAAGCGGGGCTTTCGCTCACCATACCTTCCAGAGTAATTCTGTCGGGAGCGATAAAATTGCTGATGTGCTTGTCATTCCGGGGGAAATACAGCTGCTTTTGCATGATTATCAGGCCGAAGACAAAGGCAAATGAGATGATCAGCAGCAGGGACGCTCTGTGCCACTTCTTTTTCCCCGTCAGAATAATTCCGCCCAGAATAATCACGAGGAAGCCGGCCAGAAAAGGCAGCAGCTCGAAATCGGAAAAACTGCCGAGGTATATTCCGGCGATTAAGGCAAATAATGGATAGGCAAGCGGTCGCAGCATTTTTTATTTTAAGGGGTTGTCAATATTGTTAGCGAAAATTTGTCAAATAATATAACATAAAACAGCAGGGAAGTCTGAAAAAAGCACAAGAGGGGTTTTCCGATGGTTACGGCTCTGGAAAAACAGATAAGTAAGAGGCGTCTGCGCCTGCTGATTTTTTTCCGGCTTGGTGTAAGTACCCTGCTTTTGGGAATTGCTTTTTTCCTTTACTGGAAAAGGTATGACCTTCATATTTCTGATACTGCTATTTATTTCTTCTATCTGATTATCGCCGCAATATACCTGCTTTCCCTGATTTATGCCCTGATGTTAAAATTTGTTCAGGGCTTGCGAATCAACGTCTATGTTCAGGCATCATTTGACATAATTATCATTACTTCCCTCGTCTATATGATGGGAAGCCTGCGCAGCAATTATTCCGTTCTCTACACCATGATTATCATTTACGCCGCCATTTTTCAGGGGCGCAAGGGGGCTCTGATTGTCGCTTCCATGGCCGGGATTGCTTACGGCCTGCTGCTGGATTTTGAATTCTACAAGTTAATCCCCCCGATTTCGGCTGTGGAATACGATTATAAACTGGTGCCCGGTGATATTATTGTCCGCATTGTGATTCATATCGCTTCTTTTTATATTCTGGCATTTCTCGCCAGTTATGTAGTTGAGCAGGAAAAGAAGACCAGATCGCTTCTGGAAGAAAAGGAATCGGCATTTAATCAATTGGATTTGCTCTTCAGCAGCATTATCGAATCGGTGGATACAGGAGTTATGACTCTTAATCTGGAAGGCCTGATTAAATCATTTAATCGCGCGGCTGAAGAAATAACGGGATTTCCCTTTGCCGAGGTCCGCAATCGAAGAGTTAAAGACGTATTGCCGGAATTTGAGACTGTGCTAACGGCCGGCAAGACAAAAAACAGAATTGAAATAGTGATTGCCGGGAAAAATGAAAAGAAGATTACCCTGGGTTGTTCTGTTTCTCCTTTGCGCGAAAAAGATTCGCGAATAATCGGTAATATTCTGATATTTCAGGATTTGACTGAGATAAAAAAGATGGAGCAGAAACTGGAACAGCAAAAAAGGCTGGCTCTGATTGGCGAGATGGCGGCGGGGCTCGCCCACGAAATGCGCAATCCCCTGGCGTCCATCACCGGTTCCATTGAGCTCTTAAAGCAGGGGCTGCAACTGGAGAAAACGGAAGAACGACTGATGCAGATAATTTTGCGCGGGCGTGATCAGCTGGAAAGCTTTATCCGCGATTTTCTCCAGCTTGCCAAGCCCATTCCTCTGACGCGCGGGAATATTCTGATTAAAGAAATTGTGGAAGATGTGCTGGAGAATCTGAAGCTTTCTACCGACTGGAATAATGAAATTAAAATCAGCCTGGCTATGGAAGAGAAGGCCAGCGCCTTTGCCAACCGTGAAGAGATTCGTCAGGTTGTCCGCAATCTGCTTCTGAATTCCCTTCAGGCGATGAAAGAAGGAGGAAAATTATCCGTTGCCGTGAAAACGAGGTTTGAGGACGGCAAAGAATATTCCGAAATTATCATTGCGGATGAGGGCTGCGGCATTGCAGCGGATATTTTGCCTAAAGTATTCGAACCGTTCTTTACCGATAAAGACAGGGGAACTGGCCTGGGCTTGACGATTATCGGCAGAATCGTGGAAGGTTATGGCGGAAAAATATGGCTGGAAAGCAAAGTTAAGCAGGGCACAACCTGCCGGGTGTGGCTGCCCGGCGCGAAAAGAGAAAATCAGCAAAATTAATATTATTCCCCTGAGGTTTTGCCCGGGGATAATTACCCGCATCTCTGCGGGATAATTAAGCTTGCAAACCACGATAGCAAAGCATATCGGGATTCGAGCGTCATTAAGACCAGCAAATTTCAGTGCATTCCGCTTTATCGGGATTTCTGAGATTGGGGTCTCATTAAAAGCAGGACGAGGTGCAATAATGGCGAAAATTCTGGTTCTGGATGATGATCAGGGCATGAGAGAATTTCTGGAAATAATGCTCAGCAAAGAGGGATACGATGTCACCACTGCCGATGATCCCGCGAAGGCGATTAATCTCTGCCGCAAAACGGCTTATGATCTGGTAATTACTGATTTGAAAATGCCGAAAATTGACGGGATAGAATTTCTCAAAGCAATCAAGGATCAGCGGCCGGAGACAATCGTAATCCTTGTCACGGCTTACGCTTCGGGAGATACGGCGGTCAATGCGATGAAAGAAGGCGCTTACGATTATGTGGAAAAAGGCGGCAGCATTGATGATATGAAAAAAATAGTTCACGATGCCCTGTTGAAAAAAGGTCTGGTTGCCGAAAACCAATTGCAGAAAAAAAGAACACCGGAAAATCAGTTCAGCGGCATGCTGGGCCAGGCCCGCGAAATGCAGAAAATCTACGCGATGATAAAAAAAGTGGCGAATACTCCGGCCAATATTTTAATTCTGGGAGAAAGCGGCACCGGCAAGGAACTGGTTGCCCGTGCGATTCACGATAATTCCGATCGGGCAAAAATGTCTTTCAAGGCAATCAACAGCGGGGGGATTCCGGAAAATCTTTTGGAAAGTGAGCTGTTCGGCTATATGAAGGGCTCTTTTACCGGAGCTTATGCCGATCGCCCCGGCCTGTTTGAAATTGCCGCGGGGGGTACGATGTTCCTCGATGAAATCGGCGAGTTGCCGCCGGTTTTGCAGGTGAAACTGCTGCGGGTGGTTCAGGAAAAAACATTCCGGCGCATCGGCGGCTCAGAAGATATTAAAGTTGATGTGCGCATTATTTCAGCCACCAATCAGAATTTGGAAGAGAAAGTGAGAAAAGGGGAATTTCGGGAAGACCTTTTCTATCGCCTGAATGTCATTCCCATTCATATGCCGCCTCTCAGGGAACGCAAGGAAGATATTCCGCTCCTGACCAATCATTTTATTGAAAAGTATTCCCGGGAATTCGGCAAGGAAATAAGGACGATATCTTCTTATGCCATGCAATTGTTAATGGAACACGCTTTTCCGGGCAACATCCGAGAACTGGAAAATATCATTGAACGCAGCGTGGCGATGGAAAGTTCCAATATAATCCTGCCGGAAAACCTTGTTTTGTCCACCGGTGAGACGAATTCAGCCACAGCGCTTGCTGCCAATTTGCCCGAGAAGGGGATTGATCTGGACGAGGAACTGAAAAAATTTGAAAAGCAACTTATTGAAAAAGCTCTACAGAAAACGCGCGGTTCCAAAACAAAAGCCGCTGAATTTCTTCATGTTACTTTTGACTCGTTGCGCTATCGCATTGAAAAACTTGGTATTGACCAGAATTAAGCTTGACAAAAGCAATACAAACTTGGTAATGCTGTAACAGCTTGGATCCCGCAAGGGACTGAGACGAAGGTAAAACAAAAAATAATCAATTTAAGCAACCTCTCGTCTCCCAACGAGGGGTTTTTTTGTGGAAAAATTATGAAAATAATTAACTCAGCCAGGGAAATGCAGCTTTATGCGGAAGATCTGCGACTGCAGGGCAAAAGGATTTCTTTCGTGCCGACCATGGGTTATTTCCATGAGGGCCATCTGGCGCTGATGAGAGAGGCCAAAAAGACAGGCGATTGCCTGGTTGTCAGTATTTATGTCAATCCGACGCAGTTCGGCCCGAAGGAAGATCTGGCGAAATATCCTCGCGATTTTGATCGTGATTGCCGGATGGCGCAAAGCGTCGGAGTTGACGTTATCTTTTTCCCGCCCAATGAAGAAATGTATCCCGCCGGTTATCAGACATATGTCAATGTAGAAAAGGTAACGCTTAATTTATGCGGGCTTTCCCGTCCGGGGCATTTTCGCGGCGTCACTACGGTTTGCGCCAAGCTGTTTAATATCGTTAAACCCCATGTTGCCGTTTTCGGCAAAAAGGATTTTCAGCAGTATATAACTATTAAAAGGATGGTGGCCGACCTTAATCTTGACTTGGAAATAAAGGGACTGGCAACAGTCCGGGAGGCCGACGGCCTGGCCATGAGTTCCCGCAATGTCTATTTGAAGGAAGAAGAAAGAAAATCGGCGCTGCAATTATCGCGGTCTCTGCAACTTGCGCAAAAACTTTACGCCGGCGGCGAAAAAAGCTCAAAAATTATCATCGCGGCAGTGACAGAACTAATCAAAAGCGTCCCTTATACCGATATTGATTACGTTAAAATATGCGATACGGAAAATCTTGCCGATGTTGAAAATATAATAGGCGAATCGGTTATCGCTCTGGCAGTGCGCGTCGGCGCCACCAGATTGATTGATAATCATGTTTTTGGTGAGTATTTAAAATTTTAAAAAATCAGGAGAATTTTCAGCGATGCAAAGATTCATGTTGAAATCAAAGATTCATCGGGCCACTGTGACGGATGCCGATTTGCATTATGAAGGCAGCATTACCATTGATGAAAAGCTGCTGGAAGCGGCGGCAATGATTCCCTATGAAAAAGTAGATATCTACGATGTTGACAACGGCGAAAGATTTTCGACTTACATAATTAAGGGCAAGCGCAACTCGGGCACGATTTGCTTAAACGGCGCTGCGGCGCGCAAAGTTGCCAAAGGGGACCTGATCATTATCGCCTCTTACGTCATGCTGGAGGATAAAAAGGCCGTCAACTGGCACCCGAAATGCGTACTGGTAGACGGTAAAAATAAAATAAAAAAAGTTCGTTAAAGAAAAAATTGAAGAGCCGGTGTTTTTAAACTGTAAATTTTTTCTGTCCGAATCATCCGGAAAAAGAGATTGAACTCAGCCTGCCGATGTGCTAATTGCTTTTCGCGTTGCAATATCAAATAAAAAGCGAGGAGAATAAAATGCTTATTACTTCTGAAGGAGTGAAAATAGGGCACCCGGATATGGTTTCCGATTCCATCGCGGCCAATATCATCGCGGCGATTCTGAATGAAGAAAATAAGATAGGGATGGATATTAATTGCATGCCTCATTGCGGAATTGAGGTTTTCCTGGGCAAGGGGCTTTGCGTAGTCGGAGGCGAAATATCCACAAGAGTCTATATTGATATTGAAAAAAATGTCCGGGACACGGTTCTGGCAATCGGGTATCGCGATTCCGCACTCGGACTCAACGGCAGTTCCATGGGAATTCTCAATGCGATTATCCCCCAGTCGCCGGATATCAATATCGGCACCCGGGCTGATTTGGGGAAATACAAGGAAATCGGCGCCGGTGATCAGGGCATTATTTATGGATTTGCCTGCGACGAAACGCCGGAATTGCTGCCGCTGCCTTATGTTCTGGTCAACAGAATGATGCGCGCGTTTGAAAATTGCGGCAATCCTGTTTTTGCTCCCGACGGCAAGGGACAGGTCACGGTGGAATATGATGAAAACGGCCGACCCGTAAGAGTGGCCACCGTGCTGATGTCCAATGCCATTGATTATCGCCAGGTGCCCGAGCGGTTCCGTTCCTCCATCGAGGAACAGGCGCGGCAGATAGCTCTGGAATGCCTGAACGGCTGGGTTGATGATAATACGAAGTTTTTGTTTAATCCGACGGGAGAATGGCAGTCTGTTAATTCCTGCTCGGCGGCTGATTCGGGTGTTACCGGACGCAAACTGGTCGTACAGCTTTACGGCGGTTATCCGGGAGCACAGCTGGGAGGCGGGGCGATTGTCAACAAAACTCCCGAAAAGGTAGATTGTTCAGCGGCTTTCGGAGCGCGTTACGTGGCAAAAAACATTGTCGCCGCGGGGCTGGCGACAAAATGTTCCGTGCAACTGGCTTATGCCATCGGAATAGCGCAGCCTATTTCGATTTATGTTAATACTTTTGGCACGGGAAAAGCACCGGATAAAAATATCGCTGCCGCGGTAAACAAATCATTTGATTTGACGCCCAAGGGAATGATTGAAAAATTTGCGATGCTCAACGGCGATGTTTACAAGAAACTGCCGAAATCGTTATTCCTGGATATGAATTATATCTGGGAAAAGGCCGATAAAATTGATGAATTGAAGAGACTCTTACAATAAAAAATATAATAAAAACGGAGGCATAATGGCTTTTAAAGAAATTGATAAATCATTAAAATATAAAGTGGCGGATATTGCACTGGCTGCCTGGGGACGCAAGGAAATGCAGCTCGCGGAAAATGAAATGCCCGGCCTGATGGCTGTGCGGGCAAAATACGGCCGCAAAAAACCTTTAAAAGGAATGAAGATAATGGGCAGTCTGCATATGACTATCCAGACGGCCATGCTGATTGAAACGCTGCATGCGCTGGGCGCCGATGTACGCTGGGCTTCCTGCAATATATTTTCCACGCAGGATCATGCCGCGGCGGCAATAGCCAAAGCGGGAACGGCGGCTGTTTTTGCCTGGAAGGGCGAAACGCTTGATGAATACTGGTGGTGCACCGAACAGGCTCTGACCTGGCCGGATGGCTCCGGGCCGGACCTGATTGTTGATGACGGCGGCGATGCAACACTGTTTATCCATTACGGCGTCAAGATTGAACGGAATCCTGAACTGCTCAAACAGAAAATTGAAAATAAGGAATTTAAGATAGTAGTGGAGCGTCTGGCGAAGGCTTATCGGAAAAACAAGCAGCGCTGGCAGAAAATAGCGTCCCATATTCGCGGCGTTTCCGAAGAAACCACCACCGGTGTACATCGTCTTTATCAAATGAAGGCGGCCGGTGAATTGCTTTTTCCGGCAATCAATGTCAATGATTCTGTTACCAAATCCAAGTTTGATAATCTTTATGGCTGCCGGGAATCTCTGGTGGACGGCATCAAAAGAGCAACAGACGTTATGCTGTCGGGAAAAATCGCCGTTGTGTGCGGCTATGGCGATGTAGGCAAGGGCAGCGCGCAGTCCATGCGCGGTTTCGGCGCCCGTGTTATTGTGGTCGAAATTGATCCCATCTGTGCCTTGCAGGCTATGATGGAAGGCTATGAAGTAAAGACACTCGATGATGTGGCTTCTCTGGGTGATATTTTTGTTTCAGCGACCGGCTGTTGCGATGTCATTACCGGCAGGCATATGGAAATGATGAAGGATGAAGCGATTGTCTGCAACATCGGCCATTTTGACAGTGAAGTTGACATGCACTATCTGGAGACAAGCAAATTCTGCAAAAAAGAAAATATCAAACCGCAGGTTGATAAATGGACGCTCAAATCAGGCCGCTCAATTATTATTTTAGCGGAAGGGAGGCTTGTGAATCTTGGTTGCGCGACGGGCCATCCCAGCTTTGTCATGAGCAACAGCTTTACCAACCAATGCCTCGCTCAAATTGAATTGGCAACTAAAAAACACGAGATAGGAGTTTATACTTTGCCGAAGAAACTGGATGAAGAAGTTGCCATGCTTCATCTGGAAAAATTAGGCGCCAGTCTGACGAAATTAACGAAAAAGCAGGCCGCTTATCTAGGCGTGCCGGTGGAAGGCCCGTTTAAACCGGAAAACTACCGCTATTAGTAACAGGTGTCCTGGGTGATACTGAGTGCCGGTAAAATCAGCGTGTCAGCAGGACGGGAATCGGACTTTTGCTGATGATGTATGACGTGGTGCTGCCCAGCAGCAACTCCCTCAGACGATTATGGCCGTAGGCGCCCATAACCATCAATTCCACCGAACCCTGCTTGATGAATTCGATTATTTTCTCGTCTTCCCTGCCCTGCAGGATAACGAAATCCATATCGGCGGCTTTATCTTCCGTTGCCTCTTCTATCTGCGAAGTCAACCTAGCCGCTTGGGCGGAATCCGCTGTAACTATCAGGGCGGTTATCGGCCAGGCCGCCTGAACTGCCAGTGCCAGGCACAAATGCAGCGCTTTTTTCGCCGGTTCACTGCCATCATAGGCCATGCCCATGCTTTCAATTTCCAGAAATTTTTCCGGAGTAACCATTACCGGTTTGCCTGATTTGCGAATGACTGCTTCCGCGACAGTGCCGAGAATCCCACCTTCCGGCAGGTGGAAATGCTCGCCTTTTTTCGCCATCAGGATTAAATCAGAATTTTCCGCTTGTTCAATGATGGATTCATCAACTATGCCGGTCGCTTTTTTTATCTCAGCGCTGATGCCGGCTTTGCCGCATCTTTCCCGGAAATCATTGATAATTAATTCGGCTTTTTTCTGGAGGGATGTTTCGACAATTTCATAAATTCCATCGCAAGCGCCAATGCCGCCGGAACAGGTAATGTCGGTAATCAGGGGTGCTTGAATCAGGCCTGCGTCTATGACATGAATGCCTTGCAGAGAGGCGTCAATGAGCCTGGCCAGATAAATTCCGTAATCCAGGGCGATATTGCCGTTGGCTGATCCGTCAACAGGGATGCATATTTTTTTAATCACTATCCGCGCTCCCGGTAATTAATGAATATTACCTGGTCTTTTTATCGAAATTCGCCAGGTCCTTCAACAAATCCGCCACATCTTTTTCTTCCAGCTTGTCGGAGCCGGAAGAAATATCCGCATTTTCCTGGCCGGTCCCCGGTATCTCCAGACCATCTTCATTAAAGACAGAAAAGGTTCCCGCCAGGTTGCCGTTTTTATAAAATGCTTTTTCCCTTATCTTGCCATTCTTGTGAAAGGAAATATATTCCCCCTCCCGTTTGTCATCCTGGAAGAAACCCTTCTCCTTAAGCTGGCCATTTTTATAGTAGCAGTTATATGCGCCTTCGAACTTACCGTTTTTAAAATTTTCTTCTTCCTTGAGTTGTCCGTTTTTGTAATAAAATTTATAATGGCCATCCAGTTTGCCGTCTTTATAGTTTTCCTCTTCACGGACATGCCCTGTCTCAAAATAAGATGTGTAAGTTCCATCCATTTTGTCATTGATGAAGTTAACTTTTTCCCTCAGCTGACCGTCATGATAAAAACTTTCTGCGGGTCCGTTTTTTTTACCACGGGTAAAATAAAGCCTGGCCAAAATCCGGCCGTTGTCAAAAAAAGAACAATATTCGCCATCCGGTTTACCATCCAGCAGGAACTTTTTTTCTTTCAGTGTTCCGGAGGCATAGTATATTTTGTTCTCTTTTGCCGCTAAGCCGTCTTTTATCATATTTGCTATTCCCTGATTTTGTGTGGCTATTTTTAAACAAACGTTCATAAATATGCAATCAAAAAAGTGAATCAGTATCAATAAGCCATCATTTTAATGTCACTTTTTTATTTTATTGATAAAAAGAGCGATTATTGTTTGACAGTCTGCCTCTTATTTACTTATAATAAACATATTAATTAATTACAGGGTTTTGCGAATGCTGCTATCCGGTTTGGATACAACAAAAATTGCGATAATCGGTCCGGGTCGTCTGGGAACGTCTTTTGCTTATAAATTCGGTCGTGATAATAAAAATGTAACGATTTATTATCATAATTCGGATGTCTGCAAAGCAATCAACAGAGACCACCTGAATCCTATTCATCTGACCGCTGATCTGGTGGAAAGGTCGGGCGGCATGCGGAATATTCCCAGGTTATCCTCTAAAGTATTCGCCACCAATGATCTGGAATATGTCGTGGAAAACAATGATTTTATCGTGCTCGCCATCACCATGCCGCGCCTGTCGGAATTACTTAATTTTCTCAAGCCGATGATTGATCAAAAGGCGGGAAACACCTGCCTGATTTCGCCGATTAAAGGTTTAATAGCCAATCAGGTATCAAAAGAATTAATTACTCCTTCGCAACTGATAAGAAACCACATGGATGGTTTGGAAGATAAATATTCTATCGTGTGTGTCGGCGGACCGTTTTTTGACGTTGACATCGCCATGGGCAATCCTGTTTGCGTCACAGTTGCCGGGAAGAGGCGCATTGCCAATATCATCCGCGAGGAATTTCTCAAATTCAACCGCAAAGAACTCAGCTCTTATTACAATTTTGATCTTGTCGGCGTGGAGGCTTGCGGGGCGTTGAAAAATATTGTCGCGAATATCAAGGGATTGACGGACACGCTGGCGCTGGGTGATTCGCTTCCGGGAACGATTTTCGCGCGGTCCGGGGTGGAGATAAGGTCGCTTTCCCGTCTGCTGGGCGGCAGCTTTCAGGCTTTCCACAGCCAGGCGGGTGTGGGTGACATGTATGTGACTGTTTCTTCGCTGGCCAGCAAGAATTACCGCTACGGAAAATATTTTTATGAAAATTACACCGGCAATCCCATTGAAACTAATCTGAAGGTTCTGGAGAAAATTGACGGAACGCCGGAAGGGCCCAACACTATCAGAAATGTTTATAAGTATCTGGAAAAGAAAAATATGTACAGCCCGCTTTTCTCCTGCGCCTACGAGATATTCAACAAGGTCGGGAGCAAAGAAGCAATAAGAGATTTGATTATTCAGGCCTGCCAGTTTGATAAGCGATCCAAAGAGTATATCGGCCCGCTCTCCCGTATGATGTATCGCCTCTTGCCTGATCACTGGTATCGGCGAGAAAGAGAACTTTTCGATTGACGGTCTGGTAAAGAGTTCAGATATCCCGATTGTATCGGGATTGCGCTACAACCTTTCGTCATTTTATAATTAGCCGATGGCCATCCTGAAAAAAATTTTTTATAAAGAAGATACGGTGCGGATTGCCCGTTTTCTTTTAGGAAAAAAACTTATCAGAGAAATTCGCGGCATCAGGCTTGCCGGTATGATAACGGAAACGGAAGCATACTGCGGCAGGGCTGAC